>NZ_SDIG01000006.1:0-88751 GCF_004122755.1 Streptomyces sp. TM32 | reverse complement strand
CCCACGGATACGCGCCAGGCGCCTCCTTCGCCGTGATGTACATCCCGCGCTTCGGGCCCGACTGGGCCAAGCCCGTGGACCACCGGTCCTGGAGCCTGCCGATCTCGCCGTCCATGGCACTGTCGGCCCGTACGCCGGTCCAGAAGAGGAGATAGACCACGAAGAGCACGATGAGCGCACCCACGGTGACACAGGTTTCGCTGAGCGTCCGTACGATCCACCGCGCCGTCGTCCCGCCCCGCAGCGTCATCCGGCCCCGCCCCTCCCCGCTGCCCCGGGGGGAGCGGCTACGGCTTCACAGGCTGTGCGTAGTGGAGATCCACTGTGCCGGAGTAGCCGGGCAGAGTCACCGCCTCGTGCTGGTCGACTTTCCAGCCCAGGCCGTAGGCGTTCACGTACTGGAGGTAGTTCTGGATGGCGGGGGAGGCGGTCAGCGCGTTGGTGAGCGCCTCGCGGTCGCCCACAGCGGTGATCTTGTACGGCGGGGAGTAGACCCGGCCCTGGAGGATCAGGGTGTTGCCGACGCAGCGCACCGCGCTGGTGGAGATCAGCCGCTGATCCATGACCTTGATGCCCTTGGCGCCGCCCTGCCACAGGGCGTTCACCACGGCCTGCAGGTCCTGCTGGTGGATGACCAGGTCGTTGGGCTGCGGCTCGGGGATACCGGGGATCTTGGCGGTGGCGTTGGGCGGGGCGTCGGTGAGCGTGACCGTCACGCCCTGGCCCTTGACCGGCTTGGTGCCGGCGTTCTTCTCCAGCGCCTTGAGCTTGGCCTCCTCGGCCTTGGAGTTTCCGTTGTCGCGCTGTGCGAGGGCGTCGACCTCGGCACGCAGCGTGGCGTTGGTCTCGTCCTGGGAGCCGTTCTTGTGGCTGCGTTCCTGGATGAGGTCGGACAGCCGCAGCATCGAGTCGTCCGAGCGCAGATTCGTGCCCCGTGCGGTGTCGAAGCTCAGCCAGAACAGCAGTCCGGCGAGCGCGAAGACGATCAGGGTGAGAAGACGCACAGGCCGCAGGCGGGAACGGGCGGGGCGATCGGGGGAGTCAGCGGAATTGCTCAACGTACCCTTACTCCTTACGGCGCCGCGGAAGCACTACGCTAACGGACGCCCGGGAAAGGAATCCGCTCCCCACCGCATCCGCGCCCCGGCGCACACCTCGTACCTCCCCGCGGATGGGGGCACCGCCCGCTCGAGCACGGACGAGAGCGGGGGAGCAGCGCATCGACAGGAGAGTTCCTCGTGCCGAAGTCACGGATCCGCAAGAAGGACGACTTCACGCCGCCCCCGGCGAAGACCACCAACCTGAAGATGAACTCAGGCCGTGGCTGGGTGGCGCCGTTGATGCTGGCGATGTTCCTGATCGGGCTGGTGTGGATCGTGACGTTCTATGTGTCCGAGGGCAAGCTGCCGATCGGGGCCATGGGCAACTGGAACATCGTCTGCGGCTTCGGCTTCATCGCGGTGGGCTTCGGCGTATCCACCCAGTGGAAGTAGCACAAGCCCTGCCCAAGGCCATCCACACAGTTATCCACAGCCGGGGAAAACTTCAGAAGATCTGTGGATAACCCTCGGAAGGTTGACGCCGGTGTGATCGGCGACTCCTCCCTTCGGGCCACGTCTCCCCCTGTCCCGACTGGGGAAACGCAGGTCAGCGCGGTGCGGAAGGAGACTTCCGCACCGCATGCACAAGATCGGCCACGCACTGTGGACAACGTGCGGTACGGACTCCTCAGCCCACGAGCTGAAGGGTCCGTACCCACACCACCGCGCCGATCGCGAGCAGCGTCACCGCGCAGGTCGCGACGTGCACCAGGGTCCGTCGGTCGCGCGGCGCATGCACCATCCCGAACGCCACCGCGGCGCCCACGACCAGGCCGCCCACATGCGCCTGCCAGGCGATGTTCGGCCACAGGAACGTGAAGACGAGGTTGAGGCCGAGCAGGATCAGCACCGGCTTCATGTCGTACCGCAGGCGGCGCAGCAGGACGGCGGTCGCTCCGAGGAGCCCGAAGATCGCGCCGGAGGCACCCAGCGAGGGCTGGTTCTGCGCGGCGAGGAAGTACGAGAGGGCGCTGCCGCCGAGGCCGGCGAGCAGATAGAGCGCGATGAACCGCGCCCGGCCGAGCGCCGCCTCCAGGGGCGGGCCCAGCCACCACAGCGAGAGCATGTTGAACGCGATGTGCGCGATCTGCTGGTGCAGGAACATCGCGGTCAGCAGGCGGTACCACTCACCCTCGGCGACGCCGACGAGTTGGTAGCTCCCCGGTTCGGAGGCGAGGCCGACCAGGTCGAGTTGGTTGACCAGCGGGCTCAGCGCACCGCCGGTGGCCATCACGGCGACGAAGACGGCGATGTTGAGGCCGAGCAGGATCTTGGTGACCAGCCGGGGGTCGGCCGCGATCGTGCCGCCCGCGATCGTGCGCGGCGCCGTCGTCTGCGACGCACGGCCGGTGCCACTGCCGCTGCGTACGCAGTCCGGGCACTGGAAGCCGACCGAGGCGCTGATCATGCACTCCGGGCATATGGGCTTGTCACAGCGGGTGCAGCGGATGCCGGTCGGGCGGTCCGGATGACGGAAGCAGCCGGGCAGGCCGTTGTCGCCCTGCGCGTCCCGTGGCTCCTGTGGGCTGCCTGGCACCTGGTCCATCGATCCCCTCGTCCTCTTCTCCGTCCGGGCGCCCGTCGCTCGCCCTCCCGCCCGGCTCCGGACGAGCGTCGCGCCCCGCCTGATGTACGACCGGGCGGGGCGCAATGGTTCCCCGGCACACACCGGGGCACAAGACGCGGCTCAGCGGGTCTCGATGAGCACCGACTCGATGACGACGTCCTGCACCGGACGGTCGGTGCGCGGGTTGGTCTGGGTGCCGGCGATCGCGTCGACGACCTTCTTGCTCGCGTCGTTGGTGACCTCACCGAAGATGGTGTGCTTGCCGGTCAGCCAGGCCGTCGCGCCGACGGTGATGAAGAACTGCGAGCCGTTGGTGCCGGGGCCGGCGTTGGCCATGGCCAGCAGGTACGGCTTGTTGAAGGCCAGGTCGGGGTGGAACTCGTCCCCGAACTCGTAGCCGGGGCCACCGGTGCCGTTGCCGAGCGGGTCGCCGCCCTGGATCATGAAGCCGCTGATCACCCGGTGGAAGACGGTGCCGTCGTACAGGCGGTCCGTGGACTTCTTGCCCGTCGCCGGGTGGGTCCACTCCCGCTCGCCGTTGGCGAGCTCGACGAAGTTCTTGACCGTCTTGGGTGCATGGTTCGGCAGAAGCCGAATCTCGATGTCGCCCTGGTTCGTCTTCAGGGTGGCGTAGAGCTGCTCAGCCACGATCTACCTTCCATAAGTCTGCACTGACGGTTCACGATCCTCGCATGGACCGGCCCGCCCGTCGCCCGACCTCACCCCTGTCGGGACATACGCCACTCTTTCCCGCCGCCCGGCCGCCGTCTCCACGGCACCCTCGATGCCCTGCGCGGCGCCGTGCGCCGGCGCCCGGCGACCGCTCGCGTCCGCGGCGTGCGCTGCATGTTCTCCGGTCACCCGACCGCGACCTCTTGACGGCTTTCGTACGGATTTCCTGCGCCTGAAGCGGCAAACCGTGGCATTGTCGTCAACAAGGCTCCGGAAGGTCCGCAATGACCCGGATGCCCGCTCGCACATGCCGTATGACGTCTGAGCGGGCATGATCTTCAAACGGGTGGACAGGCGATACAGCAGACACGGGGGACCAGCCCCCCTAGCCCCGGACATGCCACCGAGGAGGAGGATCCCGTGACCCGCAAGGACAGCGTGCGCGCCGCGACCGGTACGGCCAGGGACAGCGTGCGGCACGCCGCGGAGGTGGTGGCTCCGTATGCCGGTACGGCCAAGGACGCCGCCGTGCACTTCGCTCACGAGGCTCGTACCCGAGCGGCTCCCAAGGTGGCCGAGGCCGCCCACCAGGCGCGCGTGCAGTACGACGCCCATCTGCAGCCCCGGTTCGAGCACGCCCGGGGCACCCTGCCGCCCAAGGTGGACGCCGCGGCGACCCGGGCGGCGCGCCGGACCCGCAAGGCCGCCCGCCAGGCGGCCGACTACACGGCACCGCGGCTGGAGAACGCCGTGACCAGCGCGCGCGCCGCGGCCGAGCCGGTCCGTGAGGAGGCCCGCGCGCGCGGCACCGCCGCGCTCGCCGCACTCCGCGGCCAGGTGACGGCCAAGGAGATCGCCAAGCTCCAGAAGAAGCACAGCCGGCGGGCCAAGTGCGGCAAGCTCGCCAAGCGCCTCACCGTGCTGGGCATCCTGGCCGGCGGTGCGATCGCCGCCTGGAAGTGGTGGGACAAGCAGGCCAACCCGGACTGGCTGGTCGAGCCGCCGGCTCCGACGGAGGTCAGCGACCGCCGCCGGCTGAGCGCGGTCGACGGCAGCGAGGGCGCCGCGCTCGACCCCGAGGTCCAGGCCAAGCAGGCCGAGGCCGAGGCGGAGGAACGCGGTCGCGGCAACACCTGACCCGCCCGCCACCGGCCCACCGGGCCGTGTCCGCCCTCCCGTCACGGGGGTGGGGGACACGGCCCGTTCGCGTGCGGTCTCAAGCAGGATGCCGCGGGGGGCCGTGCGTACGTCCGCTGGGCGGCGGCCGGGCCCGTGCCCGCCTCCGCTCAGCGGAGGGCGGCGCGCAGCCGGGCGAAGGCCGTGCGCAGGACGGCCGGATGGCTTGCCGCGTTGAGGCGGAAGCAGCGGTCGAACGCCGTCCCGCCGAAGCTCTCCCCGGCGAGGACGTGTATGCCGCTCGTGTCGAGCGCCTCGGCGAACCGGCGCGCGTCCCGCTCCCCGTCGACCTCGGCCCACACCAGGTACGTGGCCTCGGGAACGGTCGCCAGGACCCGCACGGGCAGGCTCGCCAGTTCGTCGAGGACGAGCCGTGTGCGCTCGGCGAGCTCCTCGCGCAGGGTGCGCAGCCACCCGACGCCCTCCGGCCCGTAGCAGGCGACGGTGGCGACGGCGCCGAGGCTGCCCGGGCGCCCCAGGAGGCTCTGCGGCAGGTCGGCGAGGGCTGCCGCGGAGCGTTCGGAGCCGTAGACGGTGGCGCTCTTCAGCCCGGGGACGTTGAACGCCTTCGACGCGGAGGTGAGGCCGAAGGCGCGTACCCCGTGGATGGCCCGGTCCGCGAACGCCGAGGGCATCGCACGACCGGGCATGCCCAGCGGAATGTGCACCTCATTGGCGAGCAACAGCAGGTCGTGCTCCTGGCACACCGCGAGGGCCTGCGACATCTCCGGAAGGGTCCAGGCCCGTCCGACCGGGTTGTGCGGCTGGCACACGATCCAGCCGCGGGCGCCCTCCCGGGCCGCGGTGGCCAGGGCCGCCCAGTCGTGCTGCCACTGTGTCCCGGTGCGGAGCAGGGGCACGGCCACCGGTTCGAGGCCCGCCTCGCGGACCACCGTGAACAGATCGCCGTACACCGGTGTCTCGACGATGACGGGGCTTCCCGGCGCCAGACCGGACCGCATCAGGGTGCGCAGCCCGGTCAGCACGTCCGTGGTGCAGCGCAGTCCGGCGACGTCGGCGTCATGGTGCGCGGCCAGATAGCGCCCGCACGCCGCCTCCTGCGCCTCGGGCAGGCCGTATCCGGTCTCACCGAGGCCGAGCGCCTCTACCAGGGCGGAGCGCAGGAACTCCGGGGGATACAGGTCCATTTCGGCGACGCCGAGGCAGATGCGGTCGGGGGTGTCCGGCCCGAGCTGCCACTTCAGGGTGCGACGGGCGCGCAGCACGTCGAGATCGTTGATGAAGCGCGGCCGCTCCGGCAGGTGGACCGGGGAGGCCGTACGAGCGGAGCGGACCCCGGGCTCCTGCGCCCGCGCCGCGCGGAGGTCATTCGGCATTCCGGTCCAGTTCGATGTAGAGCCGGGTGCCGCCCTTGCCCTTGGTGCGGCGGCGCACGGTCACCGTGCCCTGGATCTCCTTGGGGTGGCGGACGTGCGTACCGCCGCAGGGGATCTCCAGGTCTCCCGAGCGCCACACGAAGACGTCCTGGGTGCCGGGCAGCGGGTCGACGGTCGCCTCCGGGGAGTCGGCCAGCAGGTCCACGATGCGCTCCTGGATGCCGGGGACGGCGTCCGTCGGAATCGCGCAGCTGAAGTCGAAGCGGGCGGAGCTGTCGCTGATGTGGCAGCCGCGCGTCGACCGGGTCAGGCCCCGGGACTCCAGGTATTCGCCGGTCGCGTGGAAGAGGAAGTGCGCCAGGGTGTGCATCTGCATGTTGTGCAGCCGCCGCTCCCAGTCGATCTCCATCGTGACCTGCTCGCCCACGGTGAGGGCACAGGGCTCCGCGAACTCGTGGTAGAACACCGCCTCGATGGTGGCGACTTCACCGTTGGGCAGCTGGAACGGGCGGCCACCGGCCTTCTGCACGTCGATGACGCGCTGCCCGTTGACGGTCCCCTGATCGGCGACCTGGCCGCCGGACTCGGCGTAGAAGACGGACTGGTCGAAGATCGCGTAACGGTCACTGACCTGCAGGACCGTCGCGGTGCCCGTGGTCGCGTAAGGGTCATGGTGGAAAAGCTGCTTGGTGGGCGGGCAAGAGCTCCACAGGGCGGCTTCAATCACTGCTGTCTCCCCAGTTCAGTAGCGTGGTGCCATAGAGTTCGCCGCGGTCGGCGAAGAAGGTGAGGATCTCCCCCTCGGCGTTCGGCCCCAGCGCGGCGGCGAGCCGGCGGGCTCCCACGTAGCAGACGCCGGAGGAGCCGCCCACGCTGATCCCGCGGGCCGCCAACTCCTGGACGCCGGCGCAGGCTTCGGCATCCGACACCTCGAACACCCCGGTCACGCGGTCCCGGGCGGAGTCGATGACGGCCGGTATGCGGTTCTGATTGCCGGTGCCCCGCAGGATGCTGGGGGCGGGGTCGCCGCCGAAGGTGATGGAGCCGTGCCGGTCGGCGACGTAGGAGCGGATGCCCTTGGCCTCCAGCATGGCGGACAACGCGGAGAAGTGGCCGCCGCTGCCGACGCAGAAGATGCCGGCGGCGATGCGCGCGAAGTCCAGGGTGCGCACGAGGTGGGGGACCACCCAGCGGGTGTAGACCTCCGGGTTGAGCGGGCTGTCGTTCTGGTTGGTCCAGTAGTAGTCGGGGTGTTCCGTCCGCAGCTGTTGCAGGAGGTCGTCCCGGGCCTGCTGGAAGCCGAGCACGGGGTGCGGCGCGGGCGCGAGGTGCAGCACGCCGCCCGCCAGCTCGATCTTGCGCCGGGTCACGGCGGGGATGCCGGGGTCGGACACCAGGTGGATCTCGTGGCCGAGTAAGCGGCCCGCGGCGGCGAGCCCCAGGCCCAGCGACCCGGACGTGGACTCGATCACCGGCTGGCCCTCGGCGAGCAGGCCGCGCTCCCTGGCCAGGAGCAGCAGGCCGAGGCCGAGGATCGACTTGAAGCTGGTTTCGGTGGCCGGGCTGCCGTGGACGGCGCGCAGCACGAGCCGGGTGTCGCCGAGGCGGCCGGCGGTGAGGGTGGTCAGTTGGCAGAGCCCGTCGAGGACGGCGTAGGGATCGACGCGGTCCGGGGGCGCGGCGGTGATGTGCCCGACGGTCATGAGCGGCCCTCCAGAAGGTTTTTGGCCCAGAAGATCGAGATGAGGAGGATGGCGATGCCCGCCAGCTGGATCGGGCTGAGTTCCTGGCCGAACAGGACGAAGCCGTACACGGCCGCGGCGACCGGCTGGAGCAGCACGTAGACGGCGGCCAGTTGCAGCCGCAGGAACTTCACCGCGTGCGCCATGAGGGTCTGCCCGAGCACCTGGGAGGTCACGGCGAGCGCGATCAGCACCAACCAGCCCTTGACCGTCGTCGGCCACAGGCGCTCGCCGAGGACCGCGGCGACCACGAAGCAGGCCACGGCGCACGCCAGGCTCAGGGTGGCCATGATGCGGGTCGCCTCGTAGCGCTCGCGCAGGCCCTTGGCCACGACGAGGAACAGCGCGTAGAACACGGCGGTCAGCAGGGCGAGTACGTCACCGCGCAGGTGCTCCGGGTCGAGGCCGGTGCCCAGAATGACGAGGATGTAGAGGCCGCCGAGCGCCAGCAGCGCGGGGAAGAGCAGCTTCCACGGAATGCGGTCCCCGAAGAGGAAGAACATCAGCGGGGCGATGATGAACGGCACCAGGTTGGCCAGGAGATTGGCCTCGGCCAGCGAGGTGTAGAGGAACGAGATGTTCCACAGGCACAGGTCGGCCGCGAGGAACAGCCCGCCGAGCACGATCAGGAAGCGGTCGCGCGGCGTCACCCTGGCCTGCTTGGCCGGGGCAGCGCCCGCCCCCGGGTCCCGGCCGTCCTTGGCCGTCCGGGCCGCGTGCCGGGACAGGGCGACGGACATCCCGAGGAGCAGCGGGACGGCGAAGAGCGAGCGGTACGCGCCGGTCGCGACCGGGCCGATCTCACTGATCCGTACGAAGACCCCGCCCAGGGCCAGGCAGCACACGGCGAGCAGCACCATGCCCTGGTAGTGGGCCTGGGACCGGGTACGGGGCGGGCTCGCGGCCTGCGCGGCCGGCTCGGGAGCGGCTCCCGGCTCCGGAGCCGTGCTGGTGGTGCTGGTCGTCAACGCTGGGCCTCTTTCAGGGTGAACGTCTCGCTGCTGTATCCGCAGGACTCCAGCTCCGCGCGGCATTCCCGGACCCGCAGGTCATGGTCCGGCTGGTGGCGGGAGAAGATGAGCCCCGCGAGGGTTCCGCTGTGCGCGACGCAGACGCCCAGGGCGCCCAGGTCGCGCTGAATCCTCCGCAGGTCCTCCAGGGATTTCTTGGGCAGCCGGTCGTTGTGCAACTCGGCGCTGCGGGTGGCGACTTCGGCCGCGGCGGCGTAGTCGTCGGCCCGCAGGGCGGTGTCGAGCTGCGCGAAGAGCTCCGCGTAGACGCGCGCCTTGCCCAGGTCCTCGGGGCTCTCCTGGTGGAACTCCTCGGTGCGCACCCAGCCGCCCTCGTCGACGCCGACGAGGGTCCAGCGCAGGTCCGTGTGGTAGGCGGTCAGCAGCCGATGGGAGCGCTGGGCGCAGGCCGCGACTCCGGGGTGCAGGAGGTAGTCGCCGTACTCCAGCTGCCGGGCCACGGAGAGCGCCAGAGCATGCACGACCGGCTCCGGGGTCTCCGGGTGGCGGCTGCGTATGCAGAGCTGAGCGGTGGCCAGGATGTCCGCGGTGGAGCTGGCATAGCCCTTCGCCACCGGGATGTTGGAATCGATCTCGATAGTGCAGGCGGTTGCGCCGTATCCCAACTCGGCGCTCAGCATTTCAAAAGCGGAAAGGGCTTTGTCCCGGTCGCTCGGAGTGATGCCGAGCCGCTTCTCAGCCGTGCCGTCATGCGGGCACAGCCGAGCTTGGCTTTTCAACTCCTCAACTGGGGCAGTGAAAAGAAAATGCTCGAACCCATGCGCACCAAAGGTATACCCCTGGAGAATTTCTCCGAAAGTGCCATGGACCGTTGTGACGATCTCGGCAGGCATGCGGGCAGTTCTATACGGCCATGATCGGAGCCGCAATCCAAGACCCCCTTTAGGTATCCATAAAAAAAATTTTGGAGGTGGGAAAACGGTGTCCACTCCATCCCTTTAATGCCCTTTGTTCCGGACAAGTCGCCGACTCCTTGGCCCTGTTTGCACCACTTGATACCGCCGCCGCGTCCATCCGGATTTCCGCGCTCCATTTCTTCGCACCCCATCTCTTTACCCGGACTTGAATGATCCGGATGTCGCCGCACCGCAGGGAAGGTTTCCCGGGGCGCCTCCGAACTTCCCCGAGACCGCCTATGGGGTTGATCGGAAACACGGCAATTCCGTATGCTCACCGCGTGATCGAGCCCCGCCACCTTCGTGTACTGCATGCCGTGATGAAGGCCGGTTCATTCACCGCAGCAGCCCGTGAGCTGAAATGCACACAACCGGCAGTCAGCCAGCAGATAAAAGCCCTTGAGAAATCCGTGGGCACGCCGCTTCTGGCCCGTTCAGGGCGGGACGCGCATCTCACGGAGGCCGGCGAGATCCTCGCGCGGCACGCCACCTCCATTCTCGCCAGGCTGACCGCGGCCGAGGAGGAGATAGCCGCCATCGCGGGCCTGCACGCCGGCTGCGTACGGCTCGTCTCCTTCCTCAGCGGCACCTCCACGGTGATTCCGCCCGCCCTGGCCGCCCTGCGTGCCGCGCGGCCGGAGGTGGAGGTCACGCTCAGCGAGGCGACGCCGCCGCGCGCCATCGGCATGCTGCGCGACGGCGACTGCGACATCGCGCTGGCCTTCCGGTACCCGGAGCTCCCCGGTACCTCTCCGGGCGCCCCCGGCGCGCATCCGGAAGACGCCGGCACGGAGCGGGAGCAGGACGCCGACTGGGACGGTCTGGCCGCGCATCCCCTGCTGACCGACCGGCTCGTCGGCCTGCTCCCCGAGGGCCATCACCTCGCCGGCGCCGCGAAACTGGAGCTCGCCGATCTGGCCGGCGACACCTGGATCCTCGGCTGTGCGAGCTGCCGGCGCCATGTGGTGAAGGTCTGCCGGAGCACCGGTTTCACCCCCCGGATGGACCTGACCACCGATGACTACCCCACGGTGATCGGCCTGGTCGGCGCGGGCATGGGGGTCTCCGTGCTGCCCGAGCTGGCGCTGAGCTCCCTGCCGTCCGCGACGGTCCGCCGGGTGCCGATCGTGCCCACCATCCAGCGGGAGGTGGTCGCCCTGACCCTGCCCGCCTACGAATCCGTGCCCGCGGTGCGGCTCATGCTCCAGCACCTGAAGAGCGCCGCCCGTCTTGCCGGGCAGGCCCTCGACGGCACGTCCTTGCCGCCCCGGTGACCCGCACGCCGACGAACGGGCCGGCACGCCAAAATGCCCTCCGAAACCACGTTTCCGCAGTTCAGAGGGCATTTATACGTGGAGCCTAGGGGAGTCGAACCCCTGACATCTGCCATGCAAAGACAGCGCTCTACCAACTGAGCTAAGGCCCCTTCGCGCACCAGGGTACCCGGTGTCCGGACCCTTTCCCGACCGGGTATCGCCGCACACCGTCGCTCTCCGTAGGATGCTTCGCGAGATTCGCGGCAGCGAAGCGACCGGGGAGAACAGGGGAGACGGTATGGACGCAGCACAGCAGGAAGCCACCGCGCGGGCCCGGGAGCTGCAGCGCAGTTGGTACGGGGAACCTCTGGGTGCGCTGTTCCGCCGTCTCATCGACGATCTCGGTCTCAACCAGGCCCGGCTTGCCGCGGTGCTCGGTCTGTCCGCCCCGATGCTGTCCCAGCTGATGAGCGGGCAGCGCGCAAAGATAGGCAACCCGGCCGTGGTCCAGCGGGTGCAGGCGCTGCAGGATCTGGCCGGCCAGGTCGCGGACGGCAGCGTCAGCGCCGCCGAGGCGACCGACCGCATGGAGGAGATCAAGAAGACGGCGGGGGGCTCGGTGCTCAACAACACCGCGCAGCAGACGTCTTCGACCGGGGCGACCACGGTGCGGCGCGTGGTGCGGGAGATCCAGTCGCTGCTGCGTTCCGTCTCCGACGCCGGGGACATCATCGATGCGGCGAACACCCTCGCCCCCGCTCACCCCGAACTGGCAGAGTTTCTCCGGGTCTACGGCGCCGGCCGTACCGCGGACGCGGTCGCTCATTACGAGGCGCACCAGAGTTAGCCACAGGGGACCTTGCGAGTTCAGACAGCGGACGGGGCGCCATGGGTGAGATCTTCGCCGGCCGGTACGAACTGATCGACCCGATCGGTCGCGGCGGGGTGGGCGCGGTCTGGCGCGCCTGGGACGCCCGGCGCCGCCGCTACGTTGCCGCCAAGGTGCTGCAGCAGAGCGACGCGCACACGCTGCTGCGCTTCGTCCGCGAGCAGGCACTGCGGATCGATCATCCGCATGTGCTGGCTCCGGCGAGCTGGGCCGCGGACGACGACAAGGTGCTGTTCACCATGGATCTGGTGAACGGCGGCTCGCTGGCGCATCTGATCGGGGATTACGGCCCGCTGCCGCCGCGGTTCGTGTGCGTCCTGCTGGACCAGCTGCTGGCCGGGCTGACCGCGGTGCACGCGGAGGGGGTGGTGCACCGTGACATCAAGCCGGCGAACATCCTCCTGGAGGCCACCGGTACCGGCCGTCCGCATCTGCGGCTGTCGGACTTCGGCATCGCGATGCGCAAGGGTGAGCCCCGGCTCACCGAGGCCAACTACGTGGTGGGCACGCCCGGTTACTTCGCGCCGGAGCAGATGCTGGGCGCCGAACCGGACTTCCCCGCCGACCTGTTCGCGGTCGGCCTGGTCGCGCTCTATCTGATCACCGGCGTCAAGCCGGACGCCGAGGCGCTGATCGAGGTCTTCGGCGAGCGCGGTATCCCCAACGCGCCCGAGGGCGTGCCGGAGCCGCTGTGGCAGGTGCTGGCGTCCCTGGTGCACCCCGACCCGGAGTCCCGGTTCAAGACGGCCACAGGGGCGCGCAAGGCCATCCTCGCGGCCGTCGAGCTGCTGCCGGACCTCACGATCGAGGACGAGATCGTCGAGGTCTTCGACCACATAGGCCCGCTGCCGGCCGGCTTCGGGCCGGACGGACCGCTGACAACCGCCGGGGACACCACGGGGCCCGCGACCGCCGGCGCCACCACCGGCACGGCGTCCACCGGGCACGTCTCCATGTCGGACACCGGCAGCTTCCAGCTGGCACCGCCGGAGCCCAGCACCTCGCCCACGCCCGCTCCTGCGGCCGTCCCCACGCCGATGCCGCCGTCGCCGCCGGGCACCGCGCCCACGGGCCACGGAGCGACGTCCACGGGCCAGCCCGCGACGTCCACGGGCCACGGCGCGACGTCCACGGGCTACGGCGCGACGTCCACGGGCTACGGAGGAATGTCCACGGGCCACGGCAGTTCGCCCACGGGCCACGGCAGTTCGCCGACGGGCCAGGTGGGCACCTCCACGGGACAGGTGGGGATGCCTACGGGCCACGGCGGTACGTCCACCGGCCACGGCGCCCCGGCCGGCCCGGCGGGGCCCGTCGGGCCGGGCACCTCGTCCGGCATGCCCCTGACGCCGCCCCCGGCACCCGCGTACGAGCCGACGTCCGCCGTCCACCCGGAGCACGCCGCGACCCGGCCCTACACGGCGGCTCCGCAGCCGGTCCACGGCCGGCCGCCGGCCGCGGCAGCCGTCGCGGCGCCCCCCGCCCCGTACCGGAGACCGGGGCCACCCGCGAAGGTCGCGGTCCCGGTGCTGATCGTGGCCCTGCTGTGCATCGCGGTCGGCGTCTGGGCGCTGTTGACCGCCTGACGCCCCGCCACGGGCCGCTGCGGGACCGGCCCGTCCGCCCGCTACCAGCCCTGTGGCGGCCCGAACTGCGCGCCCCGCTGCCCCTGTTGCGTGGTCCGGGTCGACTGCCCCGGCAGCGCGGGCGGTGCCGGCGGCTCACCGGGTGCCCCCGCCGCGCCGGCCGGACCCGCCACACCGGCCGCCCCCGCCGCCTGCCGCCGGGCCACCAGCGTCCACGTCCCGAGCCCCGCCAGCAGCACCACCCCGGTGCCGATCCCGGCGTAGGCCACCGTCATCAGCGTGCCGCTGGTCGCCGCCTCCTGGGCGTTCTGCCCCTTGCGCGCCGTCTCCTGGTCCTCGGGCGTGACGGAGAAGGTGCCGGCCGGCTTGGTGTAGCCGGGCCCGGCCTTGGGGTGGAGCAGAACGTCCACCCGGAGCGTGAGGTCCGTGCCCTTGGGGAAGTAGCGCGCGGCATCGGGGTGCAGGGAGACCGCGAGGTAGTACCAGCCCGCGAACCGCATCGCGCTGACCGCGTCGACCGGGTTGAAGCGGTTGCCGTAGTCGACCGGCGCGGTGAACTGCTTGGCCGCGGCGGGCTTGCCGGTGTACGGGACGAACGTGGCGGTGCCGACCGCGCCACGGGCCGGGTTGTAGACGCCCAGCCCCAGGGCGTTGCCGACGATTCCGGTGACGTTGCCGGTGGCGTTCGGCAGCTCCGCGCTGAGGTTCAGGCGCTGGCCCCAGTCCACCGGGACGCGGTAGAAGCGGGTCTCGCCGGGCCGGATCCGGTCCGTCCAGACTCCGGTGGCGACCGAGCCGGCGTCGTTGAAGCCGGTGCCGCCCTTGGCGGCGCGCTTGGTGGGATCCGTGCGCGGTGCGGGTGTCGCGGTGCTCCAGGTGCCCTGGCCGGGCCGAGCGGGCGTGCTGCCCTTGAGCGGGGGCTCTTCGAGGTAGTCCAGCTCGATCGGCCAGCTGTCGGGCCCGGAGGTCGCCGAGCCCTCCCGGGTGAGCACCACGTAGTACGGGCCGGCCTTCTGGCAGTCCGAGCGGTCGGCCCCGATGCGGCGGGTGGCGTAGTCGGCGATCGGATAGGCCATGCCACCGCCGCGGAAGAACGGGCTGGCGCCCGTGTCACAGGAATTGCCGCTGCTGTCCTGGACGTTGATGGTGAGCTTGTCGCCGTAGTCCTCGACCTTGGTGCCGGGCCGGGGCGCCGCGACGGCCGAGAAGTACGCGTTCGTCCTGTCGTCCAGGGTGACGGCGTAGTACTTCTGCTCGCCGCGCTTGATGGTGTCGGTGTGCAGTCCGGGCTTCAGCTGTGGTGCGTCCTCGTTGGTGGGGGTGCCCCCGATCTGCGTGGCGCCGTCCGCGGTGCGGTAGCCGGGGACCGCGTCGGCCGAGGCCACGCCCACCGTCCCCGGCAGCACCGCCACCGCGGCGAGCGTCGCCAGCACGGCGATGCCCCTGTGCGTCGTGCGCGCCGTCACCACGAGCCACCCCTCCTCGGATCCGCGGCCCCGTCGGCAGCGGCCGGCCGACGGCGGGGCCGTACGTAGGCCAGCGCCAGGCCGACCAGCAGCAGGACGCCCACCCCGCCGACGGCGACCGCCACCACACGTCCTGTGGACCATCCTCCACGGCTGTCCTGCCCGACGTCCGCCGAGGGCCCGGATTCCTTCCGGGAGGCCTCCGCCACGGACGCCCCGGTCTGCGGACCGTCCTTCTCCTTGCCCAGCACGGCGACTCGCAGCACCACGCCGATCTGCGGATTCTCCGCGACCTGGGAGGCCCGGGCGCCCAGCGTCACGGCGAGGTAGTAGTCGCCCTTGAGGTGCACGGGACGGACGTTGGGGTGTGCCTCGTAGCGGTTGGCCCAGGCGACCGGGACCGTCCCCATGCCGAGCGACGCCGACCGGCCGGTGTAGGGCACATGGGGGCTGAATTCACCGGTGCCGTTGCCGACCGGGGTACGGAACGGTGTGTAGACCTGAGTGGCGCCGTAGGACGCAGCGGCGCGAGAGCCCTTGATCCTCGGCTCGTTGGCGAACTCCACGTCGTAGCGCAGCTGCTGGCCCCAGCCGACCGGCACCTTGTACCAAAGGGTCTGCGCCGGCAGAACCTTGTCCTGCCAGACGCCCGGGTGCAGCGTGCGGGCGTCATTGAAGCCGGTGCCGCCGGTGACCTCCTCAGGGGCGGTGTCGGGCAGCCTGGCGTCCTTGCCGCCCGCGCCGTACTCCGGTGCGGACTGCGCGGGCGTGACGCCCTTCTTCAGCGGATGTTCCACGTGAAACGTCAGCTCCAGCGGCCACCGTGTGGCGTCCGAGCCCCGGGCGGCCTTGCGCTCGACGACCAGCCAGTACCGCCCGGCCTTGTCGCAGCTGCCGGTGCCGCTCTGCGTGGGGATCCGGCTGACGCCCGACGTCAGCGGTGCCGCGCCCTCCCGCTGTGCGAACAGCCCGGTGGTGGAGTCGCAGACGCCGCCGCTGCCGTACGCGATCCGGGTGTGCAGCGAATCGAGCAAGCCGACGGCCGCGCCGGACGGGGGCACCACCGTCGCCGAGAAGTCGGCCGCCGAGGCGGCATCCAGGTCGGTGGCGTAGTAGCGCTCCTCGTTGGGCCCGAGGGAATCCAGATACTGCCCGGGGGCGAGGCCCGGTGCGCCGCCGCGGGTCGCCGTGCCGCGAACCTGCTTCCCCTTGAAACGGTAGCCGTCCGCGGAGAGTTGGCCGGCCCGCTGGAGCTGACGGGCGAGCGCCTTGGCATCCGGGGCGTCGTAGTACTGACCGTTGCCCGCCTTTGCGATGCACTCCAGCTGTGCCCGGGCCCTTCCCGCCACCTGGAAGCCGACGGTGTCGATGTGCAGATCGACGCCGGACGCGGCGAGTTGGGCGGCGACCTTGCAGGGCTGCGGCGTCCGGCAGGTGTCCTCACCGTCGGATATCAGCAGGATCGTGCGCGTGCCGATCGAGCCGGCGGCGGGACGGGGAAGGTCCGCGGCCGCCTTGCGCAGGGAGAGCCCGAGGGGGGTGTCGCCCTTGGGCCGGACGCCCGCCACGGCCTTCTTGAGGCCCGCCCGGTCAAGCGCGGTGACCGGCTGGGCGAGCCGGGTGTCGTCGCACCCCTTGGGCTTGTCGGCACCGTAGACCCGCAGGCCGGTGGGGTAGCCGTCGGGCATCGCGTCGACGACCGTACCGACGGCCTTACGGGCGGCGTCGATCCGGGTGCCGCCGGAGCCGTCCTTGCCGGCCATCGACCCGGAGGCGTCGAGCACCATCACCATCCCGCTGCCCTCGGCCGCGGGCACCCTGGCCGGTGCGGCCGCGGCCTGAAGCGGCCCGGCAGTCAGGGCCAGCAACAGCCCCCCGAGCAACGCCGGCACCCCCCTGCGTGATCGTCGCGCCATGCCCTGCTCCCCCTTGCGTCCTGCTGGTCACTTCACCGACAGAATCTTTGCTTATGCAAGCTAATGGTGTGCTTTAGCAAACCCAAGGGGGTCGCCGTCACGGTCCCGCAACGACCATCAGCCGCCCCGGCGCCACCGCCGGCCCCGCCACCGAAGGCCGCTCCGCCCGCCCCCGGATGCACGAAACCCCGACCACCCAGGGGCAGTCGGGGTCCGTACGAATGTGCTGTGCGTGTGGGGTCTCAGACACCCGAACCTGCGGGCACGGAGTCGGTCGCCTCCGTCCACAGATCCTGCTCGGCGCGATCCGCCTGGATCTGGCGGTACACGAGGAGCCCGCCGATGGCGGCCAGTGCGACCAGGAGAAGCTTCTTCACCGCGCGACCTCGTCTTTCGTTGACGTAGGGGACCTATGTCGGCCGATGATACACACCGGTTGATACCGATCGGTTACCTAGCCCACCGTCGGCAACACCTCGTCCGCGGTGCCTGTACGCGAGCCAACTTCCGCCCGCGTACAACGAATCGGCCCGGCCGGAGAATTCTCCGGCCGGGCCGACTGTGCAGTGCGGCTACCAGGACTTGAACCTGGGGCCTCTTCCTTATCAGGGAAGCGCTCTAACCGTCTGAGCTATAGCCGCGCGTTCGCTGCACCGAAAGATTAGCGCACTTCAGAGGCGTTCCCAAAATCGGTTCCGGGAGCCGTGCGCACACCCGTCCGCGAGGGCTCACTCGTCCTCGGCGAGGGTGAGCTCGACGCCGCCGACGAAGCCCGCCGAGAGGTTGTAGATGAACGCACCGAGCGTGGCCAGCGCGGTCGCCAGCACCACATCGATCACCGCGATGATCGAGGTGAACAGCAGCACCCGCGGCAGCGACAGGAAAGACTGCAGATCGAAGCCGGAACCGTCGCCGGAGCCGGTGGCGTCACTGATCGTCCCGCCGACCGTGGTGAAGACGCCCATGGCGTTCATGACCATCCACAGCACCGCGACGGCCACGACCGTGCAGATGCCCAGCGCGATGGAGAGCAGGAAGCTGACCTTCATCACCGACCACGGATCGGCGCGGGCCACCCGCAGCCGGGCCTTGCGGGTGCGCGGGGCCGTACGCGCGCCCGTACGCGGCAGGCGCACCGCGGACCCGCCCTGTGATCCGCCGCCGGTGGCATACGCCTGAGGAGGCTCGTACGGCTGTGTGGAGCCGCTCTCCGGCCGCCCCTGGGGCTGCGGTTGCGGCTGTCGGGTATCGGTCACGGGTCCCCCCTGGTGAGAGCCCTCGTCTCGGGGGCCGGTGGCAGAAACGGCGGAGCCACGGGCGCTGTCATCCGTCACGGTGGCGGGTCCGGACGAGGAGCCCTTTCCGGCTCCCGGTCCATCCGCTGCAGCGCCCGTGGCTCCACTCACGACCTACTCCTCGTGCTACTCCGCCGCGGGCTGCTCGCCCTCGGCCACTGTGGGCTCGGTCCCCTCGGCCGCGTCGGTCTCCTCGGGCGCCTCGGCCCCGTCGACCTCTTCGGCCTCACGGCCGGCCTCTGCGTTCCGTGCGATGCCGACGACGGCATCCCGCTTGCCCAGGTTGATCAGTTGGACGCCCATGGTGTCACGGCCGGTCTCGCGCACTCCGTTGACCCGCGTACGGATCACGCCACCGCCGAGCGTGATCGCGAGGATCTCATCGGTGCCCTCGACGACCAGCGCGCCGACCAGGGAACCCCGGTCCTCCACGATCTTGGCGGCCTTGATGCCCAGACCGCCACGGCCCTGGACACGGTACTCGTCGACCGGAGTGCGCTTGGCGTAGCCGCCGTCCGTCGCGGTGAAGACGTACGTACCGGCGCGGACCACGTTCATCGAGAGCAGTTCATCGCCCTCGCGGAAGCTCATGCCCTTCACACCGGAGGTGGCCCGGCCCATCGGGCGCAGCGCCTCATCGGTCGCGGTGAACCGGATCGACTGCGCCTTCTTGCTGATCAGCAGCAGGTCGTCGGTGTCCGACACCAGCTCGGCGCCGATCAGCTCGTCGTCCGTGCCGTCCTCCTGCTCGCGCAGGTTGATCGCGATCACACCGCCGGAGCGGGGCGAGTCGTAGTCCTTGAGCGGCGTCTTCTTCACCAGCCCGGCCTTGGTGGCGAGCACCAGATACGGCGTGGCCTCGTAGTCGCGGATCGCCAGGATCTGCGCGATCTGCTCGTCCGGCTGGAAGGCGAGGAGATTGGCCACATGCTGACCCCGGGCATCGCGCCCCGCGTCCGGGAGCTCGTACGCCTTGGCGCGGTAGACCCGGCCCTTGTTCGTGAAGAACAGCAGCCAGTGGTGGGTCGTGGAGACGAAGAAGTGGTCGACGATGTCGTCTTCCTTGAGCTTCGTGCCCCGGACGCCCTTGCCGCCGCGCTTCTGCGAGCGGTAGTCGTCGGTCTTGGTGCGCTTCACATAGCCGCCACGGGTGATCGTGACGACGATGTCCTCCTCGGCGATCAGGTCCTCGATGGACATGTCGCCTTCGAAGGGCACCAGCTTGGAGCGCCGGTCGTCGCCGAACTTCTCGACGATCGCGGCGAGTTCCTCGCTGATGATCTGGCGCTGGCGCTCCGGGGAGGCCAGGATCGCGTTGTACTCGTTGATCTTGCGCTGCAGCTCGTCGTGTTCGGCGGTGATCTTCTGGCGCTCCAGGGCGGCCAGCCGGCGCAGCTGCATCTCCAGGATCGCGTTCGCCTGGATCTCGTCGATCTCCAGCAGGCCCATCAGGCCCTCGCGCGCCACGTCGACGGTCTCACTGCGCCGGATCAGTGCGATGACCTCGTCGATCGCGTCCAGCGCCTTGAGCAGACCGCGCAGGATGTGCGCCCGCTCCTCGGCCTTGCGCAGCCGGAACTTCGTCCGGCGGACGATGACCTCGACCTGGTGCGTGACCCAGTTGCGGATGAACGCGTCCAGCGAGAGCGTGCGCGGCACCCCGTCGACCAGCGCGAGCATGTTGGCGCCGAAGTTGGTCTGCAGATCGGTGTGCTTGTAGAGGTTGTTGAGGACGACCTTGGCGACCGCGTCCCGCTTGAGGACGATGACCAGGCGCTGGCCGGTACGCGAGGACGTCTCGTCGCGGACGTCCGCGATGCCGCCGACCTTGCCGTCCTTGACCAGGTCGGCGATCTTCTGCGCGAGGTTGTCCGGGTTGACCTGGTAAGGCAGCTCGGTGACCACCAGGCACTGGCGGTTCTGGATCTCCTCGACCTCGACCACCGCGCGCATCGTGATCGAGCCGCGGCCGGTGCGGTAGGCCTCCTCGATGCCCTTGCGGCCGACCACCAGGGCGCCGGTGGGGAAGTCGGGGCCCTTGATCCGCTCGATCAGCGCCTCCAGCAGCTCCTCATGGGAGGCCTCCGGGTGCTCCAGCGCCCACTGGGCACCGGCGGCGACCTCGCGGAGGTTGTGCGGCGGGATGTTGGTGGCCATACCGACCGCGATACCGGCCGAGCCGTTGATCAGCAGATTGGGGAAGCGCGCCGGCAGGACCGTCGGCTCCTGGTTACGGCCGTCGTAGTTGTCCTGGAAGTCGACGGTCTCCTCGTCGATGTCCCGGAGCATCTCCATCGACAGCGGCGCCATCTTGCACTCGGTGTACCGCATGGCCGCGGCCGGGTCGTTGCCCGGGGAGCCGAAGTTGCCGTTGGAGTCGACCAGCGGCATCCGCATCGACCAGGGCTGCGCCAGGCGGACCAGGGCGTCGTAGATCGAGGAGTCACCGTGCGGGTGGTAGGTACCCATGACGTCGCCGACGACGCGGGCGCACTTGTAGAAGCCCTTCTCGGGGCGGTAGCCGCCGTCGTACATCGCGTACAGCACGCGGCGGTGCACCGGCTTGAGGCCGTCGCGCACGTCGGGCAGCGCACGCGAGACGATGACGGACATCGCGTAGTCGAGGTAGGAGCGCTGCATCTCCGTTTCGAGCCCGACGGGCTCGACGCGCATGCCCACGCCTTCGATGGCGGCGGGCGTGCCCTCGGCGGTCACGCCGTCCGGGGTCACGGGGGTGTTCTCGTCGGCCATGGTGGTTCAAAGTCCTTTCGAGCTGCGGCTGTTGTACGGGCCGACAGGGCTCAGATGTCGAGGAAGCGGACGTCCTTGGCGTTGCGCTGGATGAACGAGCGACGTGCCTCGACGTCCTCACCCATCAGCACCGAGAACAGGTCGTCCGCGCGGGCCGCGTCGTCCAGCGAGACCTGACCCAGGACACGGTGGTCGGTGTCCATGGTCGTGATGCGCAGCTCCTCGGCGTTCATCTCACCGAGACCCTTGAAGCGCTGGACCGAGTCGTCCTTGATCCGCTTGCCGGCGCGCTTGCCCTGCTCGATCAGACCGTCCCGCTCGGGGTCGGAGTAGGCGTACTCGAAGTCGTCCCGGCCCCACTTGATCTTGTAGAGCGGCGGGCGGGAGAGGTAGACGTGCCCGGCCTCGACCAGCGGCCGCATGAAGCGGAAGAGGAAGGTCAGCAGCAGGGTGTTGATGTGCTGGCCGTCGACGTCGGCGTCCGCCATCAGGATGATCTTGTGATAGCGGAGCTTCTCGATGTCGAAGTCCTCATGGACTCCGGTGCCGAAGGCCGAGATCAGCGCCTGGACCTCGTTGTTCTGCAGGATCTTGTCGACCCGGGCCTTCTCGACGTTGAGGATCTTGCCTCGGATGGGCAGGATCGCCTGGTACTCCGGGTTACGGCCGGACTTGGCCGAGCCGCCGGCGGAGTCACCCTCGACGATGAAGATCTCGCACTGGGTCGGGTCGTTGGACTGGCAGTCGCTCAGCTTGCCCGGCAGCGACGCGGTCTCCAGCAGGCCCTTGCGGCGGGTCAGATCCCGCGCCTTACGGGCCGCGACCCGGGCCGTCGCCGCCTGGATGCCCTTGCGGACGATGTCCGCGGCCTCGTTGGGGTTGCGGTCCAGCCAGTCCGTGAGGTGCTCGTGGACGACCTTCTGCACGAAGGTCTTCGCCTCGGTGTTGCCCAGCTTCGTCTTGGTCTGGCCCTCGAACTGCGGCTCGCCGAGCTTGACCGAGATGATCGCCGTCAGACCCTCGCGGATGTCCTCACCCGTGAGGTTGTCGTCCTTCTCGCGCAGCAGCTTCTTGTCGCGTGCGTAGCGGTTGATCAGACCCGTCAGCGCCGCACGGAAGCCCTCCTCGTGCGTACCGCCCTCATGCGTGTGGATGGTGTTCGCGAAGCTGTAGACACCCTCGCTGTACTGGGTGTTCCACTGCATCGCCAGCTCGACCGAGAGCAGCCGCTCCTTGTCCTCGGCCTCCACGTCGATGACCGTGGGGTGCACCAACTCGCCCTTGCGGGAGTTCAGGTACTTCACGAAGTCGACGATGCCGCCCTCGTAGTGGTAGCGGACCGCGAGGGGCTTGCCCTCCTCGTCCACATGGTCCGGGCGCTCGTCCGTCAGCGCGATCGTCAGACCCTTGTTGAGGAACGCCATCTCCTGGAAGCGCCGGGACAGCGTCTCGAAGCTGTACTCGGTGGTCTCGAAGATGTCGCCGTCGGCCCAGAACGTCACCGACGTGCCGGAGTCCTCCCTGGCCTCGTGCTTGGCCAGCGGCGCCGTCGGCACACCGAGCTTGTACTCCTGCGTCCAGCGGTAGCCGTCCGTGCGGACCTCGACCGCCACCCGCTGCGACAGCGCGTTCACGACGGAGACACCCACGCCGTGCAGGCCACCGGAGACCGCGTAGCCGCCGCCGCCGAACTTGCCGCCGGCGTGCAGCACCGTCATCACGACCTCGACGGCCGGCTTGTTCTCGGACGGCACGATGCCGACGGGGATGCCACGGCCGTTGTCGACGACGCGGACGCCGCCGTCCGGCAGGATCGTCACGTCGATGGTGTCCGCATGGCCGGCCATCGCCTCGTCGACGGAGTTGTCGACCACCTCTTGCACGAGGTGGTGCAGACCGCGCTCGCCCGTCGAGCCGATGTACATGCCGGGGCGCTTGCGGACCGCGTCCAGGCCTTCGAGGACGGTGATCGCACTGGCGTCGTACGACTTCTCCACCGAGGAGTCGCCCAGGGCGCCGGCCGGAACCCCCTCTTCTGTAGAAGCCGTGTTGTTCTCGTTGAGGTCGCCGGAGTCGGCCACGAAGCGCCCTTTCTGGCACAGCACGAGCCCTTCCGCGCCTGTGGGGATCACCCCAGGGAAGACAGGCGGGAGCGGCTGCGTCGTTCGACATGTTCCGCGAGTGGGCGGGATTGCCATCAGTCTACCGGTAGCTCCGACACTCATGGGGGTTTGCAGGCACCTGAGTCGTCATGTGCCGCCCTGAACTGGCGTCCGCCGACTCCCCATATCCGAGAAGGGGCCCCAGGACGCTCACACGGGCACTCAGCGCTTCCGGCTGTCAACCGGCGGCTACCGTGAGCGGAGTCTCACCCGCCTCACCCGTATGCAGGGGTTCCGCCGCACGTCACCCACGGGCCACGGGGCTCAGCCGTAGGTGTCGCCGGGGCCCTTGCTTCCCGGTGCCCGCAGTGCTCCGTAGCGCCGGGCGGGACCGCCGGGGCCCAGCACCTTGATCACCTTTACGGTGCCGTGGCCCAGGTCCCCGTTGAGGCGTGCCACCAGCGTCGGGGCCAGCAGCCGCAGCTGCGTCGCCCACGCCGTCGAATCGCACTGCACGGTCAGCACCCGGGCGTCCTCGTCGTACTTCTGCGGCTCGCAGTGCTGCGCCACCTCGGGCCCCACCAACTGCGGCCAGCGCCCCATCACCCCGCCGACCGCCGCCGGGGTCTCCCAGCCGCGCTCCGTGATCAGCCGGTTGATCGCCGCGCCGAGCGGCAGCGGATCGCGGCCGTCCGCCCGTGCGCCGGACCGCAGCCCCCCGCGCCTGGCCTGCTTCTTCTGCTGCGCGGCCGCGCCCCGCGCGCGTGCCTGCTCCTTGGCGGCCACCAGCGCCTGACGGGCCAGATCCACACCGGAGAGCTCCGGGGCCTTGGGCCGCTCGGGCTGCGGGTCGCTCACGGGGTCACCTTCTCCACGGCGCCGTCGGACACCGCGTAGCGCGCACCGGCCAGCACCGCCGGCACATCGTCGGCCACCGCCGCCGTCACCAGCACCTGCTCGCCCGGCGCCACCAGTTCCGCCAGCCGCTCGCGGCGCCGCGCGTCCAGTTCGGCGAAGACGTCGTCGAGGACCAGCACCGGCTCATTGCCCTCGGCCCGCAGCAGGTCGTACGACGCCAGCCGCAGCGCCAGCGCATACGACCAGGACTCGCCGTGGCTGGCGTAGCCCTTCGCCGGGAGCTGGCCCAGCTTGAGCACCAGGTCGTCGCGGTGCGGGCCGACCAGCG
Organism: Streptomyces sp. TM32; assembly: GCF_004122755.1. Taxonomy (NCBI): domain Bacteria; kingdom Bacillati; phylum Actinomycetota; class Actinomycetes; order Kitasatosporales; family Streptomycetaceae; genus Streptomyces; species Streptomyces sp. TM32. The sequence continues at coordinate 64,783 of NZ_SDIG01000006.1, read as the reverse complement.
TCACCCCGCGCTCGATCTCCTGCTTACGGGCCTCGCCGAGCGCGGCCAGCAGCACGGCGTACAGCTCCTCGCGGGTCCCGGCGGCGGCCATCGCCTCGCCCGCGGAACCGCGGTACTCCAGCCCCAGCGGTCCGCCGCCCGGTGCCAGCTGTTCGTACGCCTTGTCCGCGAGCGGCTGCAGCGCGGCGATCAGATCGAGCCGCTGCGCCAGCAGCTCGGCACCGGCGCGCGCCAGATGCTGGTCCCAGACGTCCAGCGTCGACAAGTCCATCTGGCGGCCCCCGTGCCGGCGTGCCAGCGCGGCGGTCTTCAGCAGGGTGTTGCGCTGCTTGAGGACGCGGTCGTAGTCGGACCGCACCCCGCCCATCCGGGGTGCGCGCGCGGTGATCAGCTCGTCCAGGAAGCGCCGCCGCTCCCCCGGATCGCCCTTGACCAGCGCCAGATCCTCCGGCGCGAACAGCACCGTGCGCACGATCCCCAGCACGTCCCGCGGCTTGACCTGCGAGGACCTGTTGATCCTGGCGCGGTTCGCCTTGCCCGGATTGAGCTCCAGCTCGATCAGCTGCTGCCGCTCGCCCTGGACGACCGCGGCCCGGACGACCGCTCGCTCGGCCCCCATCCGCACCAGCGGCGCGTCCGAGGAGACCCGGTGGCTGCCGAGCGTGGCGAGATAGCCGACCGCTTCGACCAGATTGGTCTTGCCCTGTCCGTTGGGTCCCACGAAAGCCGTGACGCCCGGTTCGAGCGGAACCTCGACCCGGGCGTACGAGCGGAAGTCGGCGAGGGACAGATGCGTGACATGCATGACTGAGCGCCGACCTCCCCCGGCTGTTCCTGCGGTTTCGTACTGCTTCGAGCTGCTGCGTGCTACTTCTTGCTCTCGACCGCGTGGCCGCCGAACTGGTTGCGCAGCGCGGCGATCATCTTCATCTGCGGGGAGTCGTCCTGACGCGACGCGAAGCGGGCGAAGAGCGAGGCCGTGATCGCGGGCAGCGGCACGGCGTTGTCGATCGCGGCCTCGACCGTCCAGCGGCCCTCACCGGAGTCGGCGGCGTAGCCCCGCAGCTTCTCCAGGTGCTCGTCGTCGTCGAGGGCGTTGACGGCCAGGTCGAGCAGCCAGGAACGGATGACCGTGCCCTCCTGCCACGAGCGGAAGATCTCCCGGACGTCGGTGACGGAGTCGACCTTCTCCAGGAGCTCCCAGCCCTCGGCGAAGGCCTGCATCATCGCGTACTCGATGCCGTTGTGGACCATCTTGGCGAAGTGACCGGCGCCGACCTTGCCCGCGTGCACCGCACCGAAATCGCCCTCGGGCTTGAGGGCGTCGAAGATCGGCTGCACCGTGGCGACGTCGTCCTTCTCGCCGCCGTACATCAGCGCGTAGCCGTTCTCCAGGCCCCAGACGCCGCCGGAGACGCCGCAGTCGACGAAGCCGATGCCCTTGGCCTTCAGCTCCTCGGCGTGCTTCTCGTCGTCGGTCCAGCGGGAGTTGCCGCCGTCGACGACGATGTCGCCCGGCGACAGCAGCTCGGCCAGCTCGTCGATCGTGGACTGGGTGGCGGCACCGGCCGGCACCATGACCCAGACCACCCGCGGACCCTTGAGCTTGTCCACAAGCCCCTGCAGGCTGTTGACATCCGCCAGGTCCGGGTTGCGGTCGTATCCGATGACGGTGTGGCCGGCGCGGCGAATGCGCTCGCGCATATTGCCGCCCATCTTGCCGAGACCGACGAGACCGAGCTCCATCAGAGACCCTCTTTGCACGTAGTCGTTGCTGTCGTACCCGAGTCCGAGCCTACGCCCGCAGGTCCGCGCACACCTGTGGGCTCAGCCGCTCATCAGGGGCCCTTCAGCCGGTCGCCGCACGGGGCGGGGCCAAGGCACCGCGACCCACGGCGGCTGCCCGCCGCGGGTCGCACGCACGGCCGTCAGCCCGACAGCCGCACCGGCATGATCAGGTACTTGTAGGCGTCGTCCGCTTCGGCGTCCTTGGCCGGCCGGCCGCTCAGCAGCGCGGGCTTGGTCGAGGTCGTGAAGGACAGCTGCGCCACCGGGGAGTCGATGGCCGACAGGCCCTCCAGGAGGAAGCCGGGGTTGAAGGCGATCGAGATGTCGTCGCCGTCCAGATCCGCGTCCACCCGCTCCACAGCCTGTGCATCATCGCTGGAGCCGGCCTCCAGGATCAGCACACCCTGCTCGAAGCTCAGCCGGACCGGGGTGTTCCGCTCGGCCACCAGCGCCACACGCTTGACGGCCTCGACGAACGGGGCGGTCTCGATCACGGCGACCGAATTGAACTCGGTCGGGAAGAGCGTGCGGTACTTCGGCAGGTCGCCTTCCAGCAGCCGCGTCGTCGTCCGCCGTCCGGCGCCCTCGAAGCCGATCAGACCCTCGCCCTGCCCGGAGCCGGACAGCGCGAGCGTGACGGTGTCGCCGCTGCTCAGCGACTTGGCGGTGTCCAGCAGGGTCTTGGCGGGGACCAGCGCGACCGCGGAGGCGTCCGGGCTCTCCGGCTTCCACAGGAACTCACGCACGGCGAAGCGGTAACGGTCGGTGGAGGCCAGCGTGACCGTGTCGCCCTCGATCTCGATCCGTACGCCGGTGAGCACCGGAAGGGTGTCGTCACGGCCGGCGGCGATGGCGACCTGGGCGGCGGCCGCGGCGAAGACCTCACCGGGGACGGTGCCGGTGGCGGTGGGCATGGCCGGCAGCGCCGGGTACTCCTCCACAGGAAGGGTGTGGAGGGTGAACCGCGAGGATCCGCAGACGACGGTCACCCGTACACCGTCGGTGGAAATCTCCACCGGGCGGTTGGGGAGGGCGCGGCAGATGTCGGCGAGCAGCCGGCCGGAGACGAGGACCGTGCCCTCTTCTTCCACCTCTGCGTCCACCGAGACCCGTGCGGAGACCTCGTAGTCGAAGCCGGAGAGGCTCAGCGCGCCGTCCTCCGCCTTCAGCAGCAGGCCCGCGAGGACGGGCACCGGCGGACGGGCCGGGAGGCTCTTGGCCGCCCAGGCCACTGCCTCCGCGAGTACATCGCGCTCCACCCGGATCTTCACCGGAAACCGCCTCCTGCTGTTGCTGGCTCTCGCCCTGCTGGCCTTCGTCGTCGGCTGAGTTGCCGGAGACCAGTCTGACGCACGCCACCGACAGTCGGTGCGGCTCGGGGTCAAGTCGGATCGGCCGATGCCGGATGCCCGGCGGCCAACTTGTGCACAGGCCCCGTTTCCGAACGAGTTCCCCGGTAGATATCCGTGGTCGTAGTAGTAGGGCCTGTGGAAACCGTGGATAACTGCTTTTGCGCAGGTCAACACGGATTTTTTGTCCACTGCTCCTGTGGGCGGCGGCCGTGGATAAGCCGGCGACTCTGTGGACCACGGGAAGTTCTGCACACCCGATGCACAGGGGACGGCTACTTCTCCCCAGTGCCATCCCCAGCTTTACCCCGGTTCCCCACAGCCCAACCAGCCAACTTGGTGTGACGGCTTTCACTCGCTCCGGTGAGAGCGGGTGTTGCGTTGCCGAACAGTGGACAGGGGTGTGGAGAAGCTGGGGACAACAGCGGCCTGCCTGTGGGCGGCCGGTGGACAAGACCGTACCTCCCCTGTGGACGAATCCGCTGTCCACATCCTGTGGAGGGCGGTTGGCCACAAATCCACACGCGGCTGACCTCCCCCGATGCACCGTCAGCTCATCGTCCTGTGGATCCCACAGGGATAACTTTCCCCTCCCCAGGATGTGGAAGGAAATTTGTTGCCCAATCTGTGGAGAGAGGCCGTGACCGGGCCGGGATTCGAACACGGCCGGCGCGCTCCACAGGTGTGGGACGCCCGCGGGGCGGATCGATCCGTGGCGGAAGCACCTCTGGGACGGCTCGGGACGGACTCGGAACCGGCTCGCAGGGGGCTCGGGAGAGCGTCGGCACGAGCGCGGGAGCCGCTCGGGGAAGCTCACAGGACCGCCTGGAGAAAACTGGGCGACGCCGGGGCAGCCGGGAGCGCGACGAAACGCCTCGCGGTGCAAAGGACTGCGCGACGCGAAGACTCGCGACGCAAAGGCCCCGGAGCCCCAGGAGGGAGGCCCCCCGCCGTCTCCCCTCTGTACGACGAAGGGCGCTCCGGGAGCGGTCCCGGAGCGCCCTGGGCGTCCTGTGCTGGCGGTGCGGGGCCGTCGCGCCGGCCTCAGCCGTTCTTGATGCGGTTGGTCAGCTCGGTGACCTGGTTGTAGATCGAGCGCCGCTCGGCCATCAGCGCGCGGATCTTGCGGTCGGCGTGCATCACGGTCGTATGGTCCCGCCCGCCGAACTGCGCGCCGATCTTCGGCAGCGAGAGATCGGTCAGCTCGCGGCACAGATACATGGCGATCTGGCGGGCGGTCACCAGCACCCGGCTGCGCGAGGAGCCACACAGATCGTCGATGGTCAGCCCGAAGTAGTCGGCCGTCGAGGCCATGATCGCGGTCGCGGTGATCTCCGGCGCGGCGTCCTCGCCCCCGGGGATCAGATCCTTCAGCACGATCTCGGTCAGCCCCAGGTCCACCGGCTGCCGGTTGAGCGAGGCGAACGCGGTGACGCGGATCAGCGCGCCCTCCAGCTCACGGATGTTGCGCGAGATCCGGGACGCGATGAACTCCAGCACCTCCGGCGGCGCATTCAGCTGCTCCTGGACCGCCTTCTTGCGGAGGATCGCGATCCGGGTCTCCAGCTCGGGCGGCTGGACGTCGGTGATCAGACCCCACTCGAAGCGGTTGCGCAGCCGGTCCTCCAGAGTGACCAGCTGCTTGGGCGGCCGGTCACTGGAGAGCACGATCTGCTTGTTGGCGTTGTGCAGCGTATTGAAGGTGTGGAAGAACTCCTCCTGCGTCGACTCCTTGCTCGCCAGGAACTGGATGTCGTCGACCAGCAGGATGTCCATGTCGCGGTAGCGCTTGCGGAACGCGTCCGCCTTGCCGTCGCGGATGGAGTTGATGAACTCGTTGGTGAACTCCTCCGAACTCACATACCGCACCCGGGTGCCCGGATACAGACTCCGTGCGTAGTGCCCGATCGCATGCAGCAGGTGGGTCTTGCCCAGCCCCGACTCCCCGTAGATGAACAGGGGGTTGTAGGCCTTGGCCGGCGCCTCGGCGACGGCGACCGCGGCGGCGTGCGCAAAGCGGTTCGAGGCACCGATGACGAAGGTGTCGAAGAGGTACTTCGGGTTCAGCCGCGCGGTCGGCTCCCCGGGGCCGGTCGCCGGCGCCGGCTGGGCCGCGAGCGGGCTGGGCGCACCGCTGGGCGCCGGAAGGACGGCGCCGGGGCCGGAGCCGGGAATGCCGGAGCGGCCACCGTGCCCGCCGGGCTGGTGCTCGGAAAGATCGCGGCGCGGCTGGTCGTAGCGGGAGCGTGGATCGTCGGAGTGCTGTGACGGCCCGCCGCGGTCGGGCGCCTGCCCGCGGTAGTCGTTCTGCCGCTGCTGGTGCTGCGCTACGTGGGACGACGGGGAGGCGTACGGATCACGGTCGGGGAAGCCGCCCAGGTGCTGCTGCCAGCCGTAGTCGTCGCGCGGGCCGGGGCCGCCGGCCATGGGGGAGTGCTGCGGCCAGCCTCCGGGCTCGTGCCGGGGCTGTGGGTAGTCCGGATAGGCGGGCCGGACACCCGGCAGGTCGTCGCCCTGGTGCCCGTAGCCCTGCCGGCTGTCGTGCCGGGGCTCGTAGCCGTCGTACTGCTCATGCTGTGGCGACTGACGCGACTGCTGGTGGGACTGCTGAGAGTGTGGGGCCTGCTGCTGCGACTGGTGCTGCTGGGGGGCAGCGGGAGCGGGCGGTGCCGCGGGTTCCTCGGAGGAGTCGTCGACGGTGATCGCGATCCGGACCGGGCGGCCGCACTCATGGCTGAGGGCCTCCCCGATCAGTGGCGCCAGCCGCCCCTCGAGCACGCCCTTGGCGAATTCATTGGGCACGGCGAGCAGCGCGGTGTCGGCGACGAGTGCCAGCGGCTGGGTGCGCTTGAGCCAGTCCTGGTCCTTGGGCTTGAGGCCGTCGGCCTCCGCACGAAGGAGATGATCGAGTACCCGCGGCCACACTGCGGCAAGATCGGCAGGGACATCAGCCACAGGGCACGCTCTCTCACAGTCCCACGAATGTGTGATTCTCAGGACGGGCGGGAAGGAATCGGAGTTCAGCCACGGTAGTCAGGGCGGGCCTGGGTATTCAAGTTGTTGTCCACAGGCTGTGCATAGTGTGTCCCGGCGCGGGGCCGGCCGGGGCTGCCGAGGAGCCGGTTTGACCGGATGGCGTAGCCGCGCGTACCGTGACCAGGTCGAGTTGTCGATGGCTGCTGCCGCCTGCCTCCGATGGGCAAAGATCACGCTCGAGTGATCGTGTAGCGGTGCACTTAGGCGTTGCGAGCTACTCGTGGGCGCACGGTGACAGCCAGTCGACGCCCCACATCTGTCTCTCCTTGAGACAACAAGCATTCCTGGAGCCCCCGAGTGAGCAAGCGCACCTTCCAGCCGAACAACCGCCGCCGCGCGAAGACCCACGGCTTCCGTCTGCGCATGCGGACCCGTGCCGGCCGCGCGATCCTCGCGTCCCGCCGTGGCAAGGGTCGCGCCCGCCTGTCTGCCTGAGCAGCCTGAACCTAGGTCCATGACGTGCTGCCTACCGAGCATCGGCTGAGGCGGCGCGAGGACTTTGCGACCGCGGTACGCCGGGGACGCAGGGCCGGGCGCCCGCTCCTTGTCGTTCATCTTCGCAGCGGTGCAACGGACCCGCACGGGTCGGGGGAAAGCGTTCCCCCGGCACGTGCGGGTTTCGTCGTGAGCAAGGCAGTTGGCATCGCTGTCGTCCGGAACAAGGTCAAGCGCAGGCTCAGGCATCTCGTGCGCGACCGGCTGGACCGGCTCCCCGCCGGTAGCCTGGTTGTCGTACGGGCCCTGCCCGGTGCGGGTGATGCGGAGCACGATCAGCTGGCCCGCGACCTGGACGCCGCCTTCGAGCGGCTGCTGGGAGGGGTGCCGCGAGGCTGCAATCCCCCGGGGTCTGCGACCGGCAGCAGCCGCGCCGCGGGCTCCCGGAACCCCGGACGGGACCCGGGAGGGAGCGCACAGTGAAGTACCCGCTGCTGCTTTTGATCAAGATCTATCAGTGGACCATCAGCCCCCTGCTGGGACCGGTCTGCAAGTACTACCCGTCGTGCTCGCACTATGGCTACACGGCCATCGACCGGCACGGCGCGGTGAAAGGGACTGCGCTGACAGCCTGGCGCATCCTGCGGTGCAATCCGTGGTCGCTCGGGGGCGTCGACCACGTCCCTCCCCGGAAGCGTCCGGTTTGGCATCAGCGGCTGAGGAGCCGCCTGGGCGGGCCCACCGTCCCTGAGCCTGTCGCCCAGCCCGAGACTCAGCCCAACGCCCAAGGAGCCTGATTCGTGGACACGATCCTCGGTCCCCTCTATATCGCTGTTTCCTGGATCATCGTCCAGTTCCACTCGTTCTACAGCCTCATCTTTGACAAGGACAGTGGCGCGGCGTGGGGTCTGTCCATCGTCTCGCTGGTGGTGCTGATCCGTATCTGCCTGATCCCGCTCTTCGTGAAGCAGATCAAGTCGACGCGGAACATGCAGGCGCTCCAGCCGAAGATGAAGGCGATCCAGGAGCGCTACAAGAGCGACAAGCAGCGCCAGTCCGAAGAGATGATGAAGCTCTACAAGGAGACGGGCACCAACCCGCTCTCGAGCTGTCTCCCGATTCTGGCCCAGTCTCCGTTCTTCATCTCGCTGTACCAGGTTCTGAGCCACATCGCCCAGAACAAGACGGTCGGCGTCATCGACCAGCCGCTGCTGGAGAGCGCGCAGAAGGCGCACATCTTCGGTGCCCCGCTGGCGGCGAAGTTCATGGACACCGCGGAGAAGATCCAGAGCCTCGGCGCCTCGGTGCTCGACGTCCGCGTGGTCACGATCATCATGATCGTCCTGATGTCGGCGTCGCAGTTCTACACGCAGCGCCAGCTGATGACCAAGAACGTCGACCTCACGGTGAAGACGCCGTTCATGCAGCAGCAGAAGATGCTGATGTACGTCTTCCCCATCATGTTCGCCGTCTTCGGTATCAACTTCCCCGTCGGTGTTCTCGTCTACTGGCTGACCACCAACGTGTGGACCATGGGCCAGCAGATGTTCGTCATCCGTCGTAACCCGACCCCGGGCAGCAAGGCGTTCGCCGAGCGTCAGGAGCGGCTGCGGGCGGCCGGCAAGCTCGTCGAGGACCCGGCCGAGGTCGCGGCGAAGCAGGCCGCCGAGGAGGCGCGCCACAACCGTCAGCAGCCCAAGCGTCAGACGAAGGCCAAGCGGCAGACCGGCGGCGCCCCGGCCGGCGGTGCGCAGAGTCGTACGCGGGCCGGATCCGCGGCGCGTGGCACGGACGCCGGCACGGCGGGCTCCGGTCAGGGTGCCGGGAAGAAGCAGTCGCTGGAGAAGAAGGACGCGCAGGGCGGCAAGGAGAAGGGCGGCGCCTCCGGGTCCCGCACCACCAAGTCCGGACAGCGCAAGGGCCAGCAGCCCAAGCACCCGTCGAAGAAGTAAGAAGGAGTCCCTTTCGTGACGGACACGACCCCTGCCGCCGAGGGCACCGACACCCTGACCCGCCTGGAACAGGAAGGCGAGATCGCGGCCGACTACCTCGAGGGCCTGCTGGACATCGCGGATCTCGACGGCGACATCGACATGGATGTCGAGGCCGACCGTGCCGCCGTGTCGATCATCAGCGACTCGACCAGCCGTGACCTGCAGAAGCTCGTGGGCCGCGACGGTGAGGTGCTGGAGGCGCTGCAGGAGCTGACCCGGCTGGCCGTTCACCGCGAGACCGGTGACCGCAGCCGTCTGATGCTGGACATCGCCGGCTTCCGGGCGCGTAAGCGTGAGGAGCTCGCGGAGATCGGTGCGAAGGCGGCCGAGGAGGCCAAGGGCACCGGTGAGCCGGTGAAGCTCGACCCGATGACGCCCTTCGAGCGCAAGGTCGTCCACGACGCGGTGGCCGCCGCCGGGCTCCGGAGCGAGTCCGAGGGCGAGGAGCCGCAGCGCCGAGTGGTCGTCCTCCCGGCCTGACCGCTCAGCGCTCCCGTTTTTCTTTGGCCCCGTCTGCTCGCAGGCGGGGCCAAAAGTTGTCAGCGTTCTGTGTTATCCCGGGTGGTTGACCCGGGTTCCCGGCAGAAAAAGCAGTCCAAAGGAAGGGCGGTTCCCGTGACGGAGGCAGCAGCGGAGCTCCCTCCTCCGCCGAAAGCGGCGGAGGAGGTATTCGGCGAGCGCTTTGCGGAGGCCGTGCGGTACGGCGAACTGCTCGCCGACGCCGGCGTGACGCGAGGGCTCATCGGCCCGCGTGAGGTGCCGCGCTTGTGGGAACGGCATCTGTTGAACTGCGCGGTGCTCTCCGAGGTGGTGCCCGAGGGCGTCTCGGTCTGTGACGTGGGCTCGGGGGCGGGGTTGCCCGGCATCCCGCTCGCTCTGGTGCGCCCGGATCTGAAGATCACGCTCCTGGAGCCGCTGCTGCGACGTACGAACTTCCTTCAGGAGGTCGTTGAGCTGCTGGGGCTGGACCATGTCACGGTCGTGCGTGGCCGGGCCGAAGAAGTCATGGGCAAGCTTCCTCAGGTGCATGTGGTGACGGCGCGCGCGGTGGCCCCGCTCGACCGGCTGGCCGGTTGGGGCGTTCCGCTGCTGCGTCCGTACGGAGAGATGCTGGCGCTCAAGGGCGATGCCGCGGAGGAGGAGCTCAAGGGTGCCCGGGCGGCGCTGAGCAAGCTCGGCGTGGTGGAGACCTCGGTGGTGCATGTCGGCGAGGGCATCGTGGATCCGCCCTCGACCGTCGTGCGGGTCGAGGTGGGCGAGAGCCCGGGCGGAGTGCGCTTCGCGGCGAAGCGGGCGAAGGCGGCCCGTGCGAGCCGGGTGTCGAGGGGTCGCCGACGTTGATGCCCGAGTGATACAGATCAGCACTGATTGAGGCGCGGAGTCTGCCGGTCCGTGAATAGGGATCGGCAAATTCCGTAAATGCCGCCAAAACGACACAAGGCGGAGTGTCGCGGCTCATTCAGACGTGACGCTGGCATCGTGTTTCACGTGAAACGTCGTTCTCTGCTGCAAGGGATCATCGGCCGTGGTCGTGCGGCCTCCGCGCCGCGCGACCGCAGGCCCACAAGGGTCACGGAAGTATCCACAGGAGTGGGTTCGTCCACAGGAGAACGGACCTCACTGGTTCACGACGCCGAAAGCATGGCAGGCTCTGAACATTGCGAGCCCTCTGTCGAGGAGAGTGAATCCTTGCGGTCCGACGCCAACATCGCGGGACCGATGACCGATCCGGTCCCCGGTCCCCGTAGTGAGTCGTTCGGGGACGACGTTTCACGTGAAACGCCGCCCCCGATGGACGACACCCCGATCGGTCGTGCAGCTCAGCTGGCGGTGGAGGCACTTGGCCGCGCGGGTGAGGGGCTGCCCCGACCTGAACAGACTCGGGTCATGGTGGTTGCCAACCAGAAGGGCGGGGTCGGGAAGACCACGACCACGGTGAACCTGGCGGCCGCCTTGGCTCTGCACGGCGCACGCGTGCTGGTGATCGACCTTGACCCCCAGGGCAACGCCTCGACGGCGCTGGGGATCGACCATCACTCCGAAGTGCCGTCCATCTATGACGTGCTGGTGGAGAGCAAGCCGCTCTCCGATGTGGTGCAGCCGGTCGTGGATGTGGAGGGCCTGTTCTGTGCGCCCGCCACGATCGATCTGGCCGGCGCGGAGATCGAGCTGGTCTCGCTGGTGGCACGCGAAAGCCGGCTGGACCGGGCCATCAAGGCGTATGAACAGCCGCTGGACTACATCTTCATCGACTGCCCGCCCTCTCTCGGCTTGCTGACGGTCAACGCTCTGGTTGCCGGCGCCGAGGTGCTGATCCCGATTCAGTGCGAGTACTACGCCCTTGAGGGGCTGGGCCAGCTGCTGCGGAATGTCGACCTGGTGCGGGGACATCTGAATCCCGCGCTCCATGTCTCGACGATCCTGCTCACGATGTACGACGGGCGCACCCGGCTGGCCTCGCAGGTCGCCGATGAGGTGCGCAGCCACTTCGGCCACGAGGTGCTCCGTACGAGCATTCCCCGGTCGGTGCGCATCTCCGAGGCACCCAGCTACGGGCAGACGGTACTCACCTATGACCCGGGATCCAGCGGCTCGCTCTCCTACCTCGAAGCGGCCCGGGAGATCGCATTGCGTGGGGTCCCGCAGACCGGGGGCCAGGGCCTCAGCGTGAACTATGAAGCACAGCACAGCATCTCGGAGGGGACGCAGTGAGCGAACGACGTAGAGGCCTGGGCCGTGGGCTCGGTGCGCTGATCCCCGCGGCACCGCAGAGCACGGACCATGTCGGAACCACAGGACAAGGTGCGACGTCACCGTCCGCCGTACCGGTCTTGACCCCGGAGCGAGGCGTAGCGGCCGCCAAGGTGACCTCGCTGCCGGCGCACGGTGTTTCACGTGAAACGGAAGCACCGGCCGGGAGGGAGACATCGGAGACGGGCGTCTCGGAGGTATCCGGCGCGCACTTCGCCGAGGTTCCCCTGGATGCGATCAAGCCGAACCCCCGCCAGCCGCGCGAGGTCTTCGACGAGGATGCCCTTGCCGAGCTGGTGACCTCCATCAAGGAGGTGGGTCTGCTCCAGCCGGTGGTGGTCCGCCAGACGGGGCCGGGGCGGTACGAGCTCATCATGGGCGAGCGCCGCTGGCGGGCCTGCCGTGAGGCCGGCCTGGAGAAGATCCCCGCGATCGTGCGGGCCACCGACGACGAGAAGCTGCTGCTCGACGCGCTGCTGGAGAACCTCCACCGGGCACAGCTCAATCCGTTGGAAGAGGCAGCTGCGTACGACCAGTTGCTCAAGGACTTCAAGTGCACCCATGACGAGCTGGCCGACCGGATCGGGCGTTCGCGTCCGCAGGTCTCCAACACGTTGCGGCTGCTGAAGCTCTCGCCGTCCGTACAGAAGCGGCTTGCCGCCGGTGTGCTCTCCGCGGGACACGCCCGCGCGCTGCTGTCCGTGGAGGACTCGGACGAGCAGGATCACCTTGCCCGTCGCATTGTTGCGGAGGGGCTCTCGGTCCGTTCGGTCGAAGAGATCGTGACACTGATGGGGACGACACCCCAGAGCGCGAGCAAGGCCAAGGGACCCCGTGCGGGTACTCGGGTGTCCCCCGCGCTCACGGGTCTCGCCTCCCGGCTGTCCGACCGCTTCGAGACCCGGGTGAAGGTCGATCTGGGGCAGAAGAAGGGAAAGATCGTCGTCGAGTTCGCCTCGATGGATGATCTGGAGCGCATCCTTGGCACCCTCGCCCCCGGTGAGGGGCGCGTCCTGGGCCAGACCCTGGCCGAGGAGAGCCACGAGGAAGAGTGAGCTGACCCCTCGGCCCTGGGCGGGCCGTGTTCCGGAGTCGATACCGGAACACGGCCCGCCCTTTGCTCTCTTGCGGTACCCGTGCCCGTAAAGGGTGGTTACGATGCGTTCGGGTATGGCACGCATCCATGTGGAGACACCTCATACCGAGGAGAGGGCCATGCGATCGGTGAGCCGCACCGGACTGTTGGCCGCGGGGTTCAGCCTCGCAGCCGTCGGAGGATTCGTTGGAGGACTGCTCAGAGAGCAGGCGGCACTGACGGTGCTGCGCGGTGCGGCAGGCGAGGGAAGTGAGGACCTGGGTTCATGGGCCGTCGGTTCGTACCGCTCACGCTGGACAACCTTCCGGATCTCCCCAAGCGCTGCCGCTCCTGTGTCTTCTGGGAGCTCGACCCCGTCAGCGGCGAGGCCGCGGTAAAGGCGGGTCGTCCCGAGCTGGAGAAGGAAGCCTGGATCTCGGCAGTACTGCTGGAGTGGGGGTCCTGCGGGCGGGTGGTCTATGTCGACGAGGTGCCCGTGGGCTTCGTGATGTACGCCCCACCGGCTTATGTACCGCGCTCCACGGCCTTCCCCACGAGCCCGGTGTCGCCGGACGCGGTGCAGCTGCTGACGGCCTGGCTGATTCCCGGCTACCAAGGTCAGGGGCTGGGACGGGTGATGGTGCAGACGGTCGCCAAGGACCTCATCCAGCGCGGCTTCAAAGCCATCGAGGCCTTTGGCGATGCACGCTGGAGCGAGCCGGCATGTGTGCTGCCCGCTGATCATCTCCTTGCGGTGGGGTTCAAGACCGTACGCCCTCACCCCCGCTTTCCCCGGCTTCGCCTTGAGCTGCGGAGCACCATCTCGTGGAAGGAAGACGTCGAGCTGGCGCTCGACCGTTTGCTGGGGGCCGTGCAGAAGGAGCCCGCGCTGCGGCCGCTGTGAGGCGCTGTTTCCCGTGAAACAGAGAACGGGCCCACCCCCGCGTGGGGGGTGAGCCCGTTTCCCGTGAAACGTGACGGCGTGCGTCAGGCGAGGTAGTCCTCCAGGTCGCGCACGATCGCGGCCTTCGGCTTGGCGCCGACAATGGTCTTCACGACCTCGCCGCCCTGGTAGACGTTCATCGTCGGGATCGACATGACGCCGTACTTGGCGGTGGTCGCCGGGTTCTCGTCGGTGTTCAGCTTGGCGATGACGATCTCGTCATGCTCGGCGGCAATGGCCTCCAGGGACGGGGCGACCTGGCGGCACGGACCGCACCAGGTGGCCCAGAAGTCCACGAGAACGGGCTTGTCGCTCTTGAGGACGACCTCTTCGAAGTTGTCGTCCGTGACGGTCACCGTGGCGCCGGCCATGGCAATCTCCTTACTGGGTGGGTGGTGGGAAAGCTGGGTGCGAGGATCAGACGGTGGCGGTCTTGTCCGGCTCGGCCGTCGCCTCGCCGTCCGACAGCGCAGCGAGGAACCGCTCGGCGTCGAGGGCGGCGGAGCAGCCGGTGCCGGCCGCGGTGATCGCCTGGCGGTAGGTGTGGTCGACGACATCGCCGGCGGCGAAGACACCGGTCAGGTTGGTACGCGTGCTGGGCGCATCGACCTTGAGGTAGCCGTCGTCGTCGAGCTTCAGCTGCCCCTTGAACAGCTCGGTCCGCGGGTCATGGCCGATCGCGATGAACAGTCCGGTGACGGGAAGCTCGGCGGTCTCGTCGGTCTTGAGGTTGCGCAGCGTCAGGCCCGACAGCTTGCTCTCGCCGTGGATCTCGGCGACCTCGCTGTCCCACACAAACTTGATCTTCGGATCGGCGAAGGCACGCTCCTGCATCGCCTTGCTGGCGCGCAGGGTGTCACGGCGGTGGACGACCGTGACCGACTTGGCGAAGCGGGAGAGGAACGTGGCCTCCTCCATCGCGGTGTCGCCGCCGCCGATCACGGCGATGTCCTGGTCCTTGAAGAAGAAGCCGTCGCAGGTGGCGCACCAGGAGACGCCGCGGCCGGATAGCTCGTCCTCACGGGGCAGACCGAGCTTGCGGTGCTGGGAGCCGGTGCTGACGATCACGGTCTTCGCGCGGTGCACGGTTCCGGCGGAGTCGGTGACGGTCTTGATCTCGTCGGAGAGGTCGACCGCGATGACGTCGTCCGGCACCAGCTCGGCGCCGAAGCGCTCGGCCTGGGCGCGCATGTTGTCCATCAGGTCCGGCCCCATGATGCCGTCGCGGAAGCCGGGGAAGTTCTCCACGTCGGTGGTGTTCATCAGCGCGCCTCCGGCGGTGACAGCACCTTCGAAGACGAGCGGCTTCAGGGACGCGCGGGCGGTGTAGAGCGCTGCGGTATAGCCCGCGGGCCCGGAGCCGATGATGATCACGTTGCGGACGTCGCTCACGGGTGTCTTCCTTGTCTCTGCCGACTGCTTGCTGGGGCTCTCGGAATCTCTCACCCCACCCAACGGATCCTACGGGGCGAGCATTCCCGGAGTGTCACAGCGCACGTCTCGTCACTCAGCCTCGCTGGTACGAGTGCGTCAGCAGGACCTTTCCGGGAGCGGGTGGTGTGGCGGAGACGCACGAGGACGCGATGACATACGCAGAGACACGCTTCGGGTCGGCCGGGTCCGGCAGCACCACGAGGTAGGCGTCCTTGCCCTGGTAACGGGTGTGGCTGGACGCGAGCGGAGCTTCCGGACGCCCGGTGCCCTGGCGGACACACGACGGAACGGTGTCGGCACTGCCGCGCAGCGGGCTGTCGGGGGAGCTCCGGGTGCCGAGGTCCGGGGTTTTGTGCGAGCCCTTGGCCGCGAGCAGATCGTGGACATGTGAGCCAAGGTTGGCGGCGGTCAGCTCGCCTGCCGCAGTGGTGCTCTTCTCGGTGGTGGCTTGGGGGTGGGGGGTGCTTGCCTGGGTGCCGTCGAGAGCGGCGTTCTGGAGAAGGAAGCCCCCGAAGCTCAGGACCGCCGCGGCCGCTGCGGTCCCGAGCAGGATCCGGGGCCAGCGCCGAGCACGGGAGGATCGACTCCCCGGCGATGGCCGACCCGGACCCGAGGAGCCCCGGGGGCGTCCGGCGGGCCGGGTGGGCGGCGTGGCGCGGCTGGGCGGCTCGTCCTTGGTTTCACGTGAAACGGTGACCGGAGCGGCGACTGTTTCACGTGAAACAGTGACCCCGCCGGCGGGAGCAGTGGCATCCAGCAGCGCCTCGGCCGCGAGAGCGGCATCGATGCGACCGGCGACATCGGCCGGCATCCGCACCGGGCCGGGGAGTGTGCCCAGCAGCGCCCGGATCTCCTCCAGGGAGGCGTAGACGTCCGCACACAGTGCGCAGGTGGTGAGATGGTGGCGCAGATCCGCGGTGCGGGTGGGGGACAGCAGCCCGTCCGTGAGGTCGGAGATCTCGGCGACCTCCGGGTGCTCAGTGGGGTGCTCCCCCGTGCCGGTAGTCGATGTCACGCTCGCCCACCTCCGCCCTTCACGGCACCTGTGTCCTTCGGTCCTGCCGTCGGTGGGACGGATGTCCCCTGCGCCCGGTTCCTTCCCCCGCTCGCGGCATTGCTACCCCCGTCGTCGCCGCGCAGATGGGTGACCAAGGGAAGGAGCCGAGCACGGCCCCGTGCACAGCGGCTTTTCACCGTTCCGGTGGGGATCTCCAGAATCTCTGCGGCTTCCGCGACGGGGTAGCCCTGCATATCGACGAGGACCAGGGCGGCACGCTGCTCCTCGGGGAGGGTGCGCAGGGCACCGAGCAACTCGCGGTGCAGATCCTCACGCTCGGCCGGCGCCGCGGCGGATTCCTCAGGTTCGAGAAGCTGCTCCAGCCGCTCGGTCTCGGCGACGGGCGAGGTGCGCCGAGAGGCGGCCTTGCGGGCTCGGTCCAGACACGCATTGACCGTAATGCGGTGCAGCCAGGTGGTGACGGCGGACTGGCCGCGGAAGGTATGGGCCGCGCGATAGGCGGACACCAGGGCGTCCTGCACGGCGTCGGCGGCTTCCTCGCGGTCCCCGAGGGTGCGCAGCGCCACCGCCCAGAGCCGGTCGCGATGGCGCCGGACGATTTCCCCGAACGCATGGGGGTCGCCGGCGACGTGGCGGCTGAGGAGGTCTTGATCGCTGCAGTCGTCCAGCGAGCTCATGAAAAAGACCCCCTCCCTTTGGGACTGACTTGATCTCACCAAGATCGTTCCTCGGTCGCAAGGCCCGCCGCACAGCTTATGGCACTACTTCGACCCTGTCTGGGGCCACATAGCAACCTGGCGCCGAACCGCATGGGTTCGGCGCCAGGTCTCTGCGGAGTCAGTGCATCGCTCGCCGGATCACCGGCGACTCAGCCGGTGACCTTCACATCGGAAATTCCGCCTCGGAACCAGTCGGATTCCCCGTCGCTGGGCAGCGCGGTGATGTGGATCAGGACGTACTGGGTCTTCACCGGCTTGTCCAGCTTCACCGTCAGCTTGTCCCCAGCCTTCGACGACGCCGCGAGCCGCTGGGAGAAGTCACTGAGAGAGGTCGGATTCGATGTGGAGGGGGCGGCGGCCAAAATCTCTGCGGTCTGGCCCGGGCGGTACATGCTGACCTGCACGCCGGAAACGTTCTTGGCGCTACCGAGGTCTATGACGACTCCGCTGCCGTCCTTGCGGTTCGGCAGGTTCCCGAAGTTCGGCCACCCCTTGAACCGCTTGGTGATCCACGCGGTCGACGGGTCGCCGTCCGCCGCGGCGGAGGCCTTGTCCCCGGAGAACGCCTCCCCGAGCGGGGAGAACTCCGTGGCACCGGCGATCGGCAAAGGCTTCGCGGGCTTCTTCTTGGCGCCCTGCTGCGGCTGGGAGTTCTGCGGCTCGTCCTGGTCGTGCTCCCGCTTCAGCAGCGTGTCCGCCAGCTGCCAGCTGCCCAGCCCCAGCGCCGCGATGAGCAGGGCGGAGACGGACCACTTCAGGGCCCGGCCGGTGCGGCTCTGCAACGGTGGCGGAGGCGTGGCGACCGGCTGCGTCTGCCGGGCGGACGGGCCGCTGTGGACCGACGTCTGCCGGTGACTGCCCTGCTGGTACCCCGTGCGCTGGTACGGCGGGGGCGTGGTGAACGCCGTCTCCGGGGGCCGGATGCGGGGCATGGCCGCGACGGCCTTGGCCAGTTCCTCGGGGGTGGTGCAGGGCTGTTCCTGGCGGGAAGCCGTGGCGCCATCGTTGATCAGAGCGCGCATGGCGAGCTCGGACAGCCCGCGGTGCACGCCGGCCCGCACCTGGTCGGGCGCGATGAGCCCGACACCCTTCGGCAGGCCGGTGAGGCCGTGGGCGTCGTTCTCGTACGGCCAGCGCTGGGTCAGCGCGGCGTAGAGCAGCGCGCCGATCGCTTCCGTGTCCGTGCGCTGTGGGTGCTCGCAGGTGATGCCGCGCAGTGCCGCCATGACGGCCAGGCCGCGGATGCGGTACTGCCCGGACTCCGTCCGCAGCACCGAGCCGGGGGTGATCCGCAGATGGGACAGCCCCTCGCGGTGTGCGGCGGCCATGGCCTGGGAGACCTGGCTGACGAGCTGGTAGGCGTCGTGCGGCTCCAGCGGGCCGTTGGCGAGCACCGTGGTGAGCTCGGTGGCATCCGGCAGCCACTCGTGGACGACGTAGACGAGGTCGTTCTCCTCGACGGCATCCAGGACCTGGACGAACCGTGGGTCGCCGAGCAGCGCCGAGGAACGGGCGGCGGACAGCACCGGCCGGGCCCGTGGGTGTTCGGCCGGCAGGATGTGCACGCCGACGGCGCGGCGCAGCTTTTCGTCGACCGCGCGCCAGCTGCTGAATCCGTCCAGACGGGTGACGCACTCCTCGAGGCGATAACGTCTGGCAAGCTTGTGGCCGCTGTGCAGTTCCGGTGGCTGGGCTTCGATCGCCTCGGCACGCTCCTCGTCGGTGCCTGCGGCGTCGTTTTCCCTGCCGGATACCTTCTCGGCCTTAGCACCGTCGTCCGTGGCCTTACCCGCCTTGGCGGTCAGCGGTTCCTCACCGCTCGTGTCAGCCACGTCGACGGCAGCCGTGCTCCGTTCCGCCACCGTCGTTCCTGCCTCCCCATCCGTTGCAGGCTCAATGAGCCAAGACAATTGTGCCCACAGTCCGCCACTATGCACGACACACGGTGGCAGTCGATGGTTGTGCTCGTTCAGCGCCCCAGCTTCGACCGGACCATGCCGACCAGGGCGTTCAGTTCCTCGATGCGCATTTTGCGTGCGGCGACGTAGAACACGGCCAGAAGTGCGGCAGCGCCGACGACCAGAGCGGCCAGTGACCCGAGGACCCCGCTGCCGAGCGACTGCATGATGCCGTAGACCGCGGCCCCGGAGATGATCGTGGCCGGGATGCTGGCGCCGGCCAGCCGCGCGTAGGTCCGGACGACGTGCGCGGTGTCGAGATCGCCGTCCATCCGCTTGCTCAGACGCTGCCAGGCCACGCCGACGCCGATGATGTACGCCAGGCCGTAGGAGGCAGCCATGCCGACCACGGCCCAGCGGGCGGGCAGGACCAGGAAGCACAGGGCGGAGGCCGCAGCGTTCACGGCGGCGACGATCACCGTGTTGTAGAAGGGGGTGCGGGTGTCCTCGTACGCGTAGAAGGCGCGCAGGACGACGTACTGCACCGAGAACGGGATCAGACCCACGCCGAAGGCCATCAGCATGTAGCCCATCGGGACCCCGGCGCCGGACGAGCCGTAGACCAGCGTGCACAGCGGGATACCGAGGGAGAGGAAGCCGAACGAGATCGGGACGATGGCGACGGCGGAGGTGCGCAGGCCCTGCGACATGTCGTCCCGGACGGCTCCGGCGTCACCGTCGTGCGCGGACCGTGCCAGCCGTGGCAGCAGCGCCGCCATCACGGAGACGGTGATGATCGCCTGCGGCATGTTCCAGATCAGCTGGGCGCTGGCGTACGAGATGAAGCCGGTGCCCGGGTGTCCCTGCTGGTCGGCGGTGTTACCGGCCCAGGTGGAGAGCTGGGTGACGACGAGGACGCCCGCCTGGTTGGCGAGCACGAACAGCACCGTCCACTTGGCGAGCTTGGCGGCCTTGCCCAGGCCGTGGCCCCGCCAGTCGAAGCGCAGCCGGAGCTTGAAGTCGGCGTCGCGCAGGTACGGGATCATGGCCAGCGCCTGGACGACGAGCCCGAGGAGGGTGCCGATGCCCAGGAGCCGGATGCCCTCGTCGGGGATGGTGGTGACGCCGATGTGCGAGGTCTTCGCGGTGCCGTAGACCCAGATGAACAGGCCGAAGGTGGCGATCATGACGATGTTGTTGAGGACCGGGGTCCACATCATCGCGCCGAAGCGGCCACGGGCATTGAGGATCTGGCCCATCACCACATGCAGGCCCATGAAGAAGATCGTGGGCACGCAGTAGCGGGTGAACGCGACTGCGACCTCGTTGGCTGCCGGGTCGCGGGAGATGTCGAAGGAGACCAGTTTCACCAGGAGCGGCGCGGCCACGACCGCCAGGACCGTCAGCACGCCGAGGACCACGATGACCAGGGTCAACAGCCGGTTGGCGTAGGCCTCGCCGCCGTCGTCGTCCTCCTTCATCGCGCGCACCAGCTGCGGGACGAAGACGGAGTTCAGACCGCCGCCGATGGTCAGGATGAAGATCATCGTCGGAAGTTGGTAGGCGACCTGCCAGGAGTCACCCAGCACCGCACCACCGAGCGCCGCGACGATCAGCGCCGAGCGGACGAAGCCCGTCAGACGGGACACCATCGTGCCGGCGGCCATCACCGCGCTGGACTTGAGCAGGCCGGAGGCCCGACCACCGGACGGCTTGCCGGCCGCCGCCACGGGGGCGGGCTCCGGCTCCGGCGCGGACTGCGGCGGTACGCCCTCGGGGCCGGGTGCCGCGGGCGGGTGCTGGGGCTCGTAGTGCTGCTGGTCCCGGTAGAGATGCGCAAAGGCATCCGGCTCCGGACGTTCCTGGGCGGCCTGGGTGATCAGGTCGTCGACGCCCACGAACTGGGTGGTCGCCGCGGCGTCGCCGTACGGGAGATTGCGGCTGGGCCCCTGGGGCTCGGGCGGCGGAGGTGAGGCCCACAGCTGCGGATCGGGGGCGTGCCGGCCGGCGGCAGGCTGCTGGTAGAGCGGCTGTGTGGGCTGCCCCGGCGCCTGCCCCGGGGGCGGCGGCGGGTGCGCGGCGCGGTCGTAGAGCGCCTCGGTCACCGGGTCCTGTGCCGTCGGGTCCTGTGTGCGGTGCGGATCGTTGCGGTAGGCGTCCTGGACGTAGGGGTCCTGGTCCGCGGGCAGCGGGGGCGTCGGAGGGACCGGCCCATTGGGGTCGCCACCGGCGCCCCGGCCCCGGTCACCGTCGTACGGCGAATTCATCGCTGCCCCACCTCATCCGTAGCCGGCCATCCGGCCCCGCCATCTATCAACGGTCCACTTTCTCACCTGAGCCGGACGGGTCGGAGCTTTCCGAACCGGTGTCCGGCGTGGGGTCACTCGGCTGCTCGGGCTCGTCGCCGTCCGTGCCGCCGTTGTCGCCGTCCGTGCCCGTATCGCCGTCGGTCCCGTCTCCGTCGGATCCGTCCCCGTCGGTGCCCTCTCCCTCGGTTCCGTCCTCGGCACGCCGGCCGGCTGCCCGCTTGCGCTGGAGGTAGATCCGGACGCCGGCGAGGACGAGCAGCAGCACGCCGCCCGCGATGACGAGCATCACCGTCGCGGTGATCTCCGTGACGTTCACCTGGAACATCATGGGCTTACCGTAGGGCTTTCCGTCCGAGGTGTAGAGCTGGGCGGTCACCCACGCCCGGCCGTTCGCATTCGCCGTGGTGTCGAACTTGAACGACTGGCTGTGCCCGCCTTCCACCGTGATGGTCTGCGGCTTCCCCGCGTCCAGTCGGTTGGGCTGCGAAGAGGTCAGCTTCAGCGTCATGTCCTTGACGCCCTGGAACAGGTTGTTCTGGACCGTCACCGGAATCGTGGCGCTGCGCCCGGAGAGCGTCGCCTCCGACTTCTGGATCAGGTGCACCTTCTTGGTCAGGCCGTCGAGGTAGCTGCGAACGGAGTGGCGGAACGCCTTGGCGTCGCTGGGATCCCGTCGCCACTGCGTCGACATCTCGCGCATTATGGCGTTGCCGAACGGGGTCACCACGCGCTCCGGCTGGGCCAGGATCACCTGGTAGTCGTCCAGTGCGGCCTGGGTGCCCTGGATCTGCCGGAACGCCCTCGTGGGGAGCTCCTGCCGGCGTAGCGACGACGGGTAGGCGCTGCCGCTCGGGACGTGCCGGGTGGCCGCGCGGTCGGGCTTGGCCTTGGCCGCGCCGCTGAGGTTCAGCGGCTGGGTCCAGCGGTCGGACTGCTTGAGCTCCCGCAGCGCGGTGGCCATTGCCTGGGCCTGGCTGACCGACGGCATGCGCTGCGGTGCGACGACGATGCTGCGCTGCCGGCCGGGGTCCTCAAGGTTGATCATCTCTGTCTGGGCGAGGAACTCCTGGACCGCGTGGGCGGAGTTTCCCGCCTTCGACATATCGCCTTCGAAGGCCCGTGAGAGCTGCGCATCCGCGACAACGGCGGTGTTGCCGCCGCCGATGGGCCGGGCGGCCGTCGGGGTGTAGGGCAACCCGCCGGCCTCGCGGAGGCTGTCGCTGCGGGTGATCACATTGTGCGCACCGGCCGAGGTCGCGACATCGACGATGGAGGAGTCGATCGCGCCGTCGACGGGCCAGGCGAAGTCCGTGCGCGGTTTGACGCCGAGGATCGTGTCCACGGTCTTGTCGGCAAGGTCGGTGGCCGGACCGAGGTGGCTGAGCGCGCTGGGCACGCTCTTTCCGTGGTGAGCCAGCGAGGCCAGGTCAGGGTCGGCGAAGGGCAGCGCGACCACCTCGCGGGTCTTGACCGCCTCCTCAAGTTCGTGGAGCCACTGCTTGGCGACCGCCTGGTTCTTGCCCATACGGCCGTCCGGGCCGTTCACCCGGTACGACTTGGTCATCGCGTCGACCGTCGCGAGCAGGTCGGGATCGATGACGAAGGTCACCGGGAGGTTCTTGCCCAGCTCGACCATCTGCTGCAGCCGGCCACCGGGCGCGAGCTCGGCAGCGAGGTCGTCGTCACGGAAGACCGGTGTCTGCTGGGCGTCGGGGTTGGTCTCCGCAGTGAGGTGCGTGGAGGAGATCAGCGGCCACATGTACGTGAGCTGCGTCTTCTTCTCGGCGTCGGACTCCTGCCAGGGGAGGAACGTCCGGTCGAAGCCGAGGACCTGCCCGGACGGCGCGGACGCGGAGCGCCCTGACAGAGAGATACCGAGCTGGTACACCCCGTCCTTGCCGAGATCGAGATCCTTGACCGGCACGCTGAGGCTGAAGGGCTGGCTGACGCCGGGCTCCAGCTTGCCGATCTTCTCCGTGTGCCCGTCGACCGCTTCGCCGTCCGCGCCCGGCAGATAGCCGGTGCGACGGGACAGGCTCTCGATGGAGCTGCGGCCGCCGATGGCGGCGCCGCGGTGCATGGCGACCTTGGCGTCCGTGATCGTGCTGCGGCCGTCGTTGATCAGCGTGCCGGAGACGGTGACCGTATCGCCCTTGGACGGGGCGGACGGGGACATCGAGTCGATCGTGACGTCGACCGTCCGGGAGCCGGTGGGAGCCGCCTGAGCGGAAGGGGCGTGCGGGACCTGGAGCAGCCCCACGAGAAGGAGCACTCCAGTGAGCAGTGTCACGGTCCTTCGCAGCCATCGACCACGCGGCCGTTCAGTCGCCTGGAACCCTGCCGCCTCGGCCACGCGCTCGCCCGTCCCTCGTCGTCGTCTGTGGTCGTCGGAATGTGCGTCCACGAATGGTAACGAGGCCCGCCGCGCCGGAGTGCCAGGGACTGCTCCACATGATGGCGGCGCAGCGGGCAGTGTGCCCAGC
Source organism: Streptomyces sp. TM32 (assembly GCF_004122755.1). Classification (NCBI taxonomy): domain Bacteria; kingdom Bacillati; phylum Actinomycetota; class Actinomycetes; order Kitasatosporales; family Streptomycetaceae; genus Streptomyces; species Streptomyces sp. TM32. The sequence continues at coordinate 41,551 of NZ_SDIG01000006.1, read as the reverse complement.
CTGTCCCCTTTATTACGTGACGCCTGGGCTGCTTTATTGCGTGACGCCTCGGGCTGCGCGGCCACGTACCCTGTTTTGTTGTGCCGAACGCCAACAATGACCTCCCCGCCCCGCTCTCCGAGCGGACCCCGCAGTCGACGAACGCGCTGAACCATGTGCAGCGTCGTGCCGTCAGCGAGTTGCTGCGGGTGTCCCCCGTTGCGGATGACCTGGCCCGTCGATTTCAGGAGGCCGGGTTCACACTTGCCCTGGTCGGCGGGTCGGTCCGGGATGCGCTGCTGGGCCGGCTCGGCAATGACCTGGACTTCACCACCGATGCCCGCCCCGAGGACGTCCTCAAGATCGCCCGTCCTTGGGCCGATGCGGTCTGGGAGGTCGGTATCGCCTTCGGGACGGTCGGCTGCAAAAAGGACTCGTTCGACATCGAGGTCACGACCTACCGCTCCGAGGCATACGACCGCACCTCTCGCAAGCCGGAAGTGTCGTACGGGGACACCATCGAGCAGGACCTCGTGCGCCGGGATTTCACGGTGAACGCCATGGCGGTGCTGCTGCCCCAGAAGGAGTTCGTCGACCCGCACGACGGTCTGGAGGACCTGGCGGCGCGCGTGCTGCGGACGCCGGGGACACCGCAGGAGTCGTTCTCCGATGATCCGCTGCGGATGCTGCGTGCGGCCCGCTTCGCCGCGCAGCTGGACTTCGAAGTCGCGCCCGAGGTCGTCGCCGCGATGAAGGCGATGGCGGACCGCATCGAGATCGTCTCCGCGGAGCGTGTGCGGGACGAGCTGAACAAGCTGATCCTGGCGCCGCACCCGCGCGAGGGGCTGCGGCTGCTCGTCGATTCGGGCCTGGCCGACCAGATCCTGCCCGAGCTGCCCGCACTGCGACTGGAGAGTGACGAGCATCACCGTCACAAGGACGTCTACGAGCATTCGCTGACGGTCCTGGAGCAGGCGATCGACCTCGAGGAGGACGGGCCCGATCTGGTGCTGCGGCTGGCGGCTCTGCTGCATGACATCGGCAAGCCCAGGACGCGACGCTTCGAGAAGGACGGCCGGGTCTCCTTCCACCACCACGAGGTGGTGGGCGCGAAGATGACCAAGAAGCGGATGACCGCCCTGAAGTACTCCAACGACATGATCAAGGACGTCTCGCGGCTCGTGGAGCTGCATCTTCGCTTCCACGGCTATGGGACGGGCGAGTGGACGGACTCCGCGGTCCGCAGGTATGTGCGGGACGCCGGACCGCAGCTGGAGCGGCTGCACAAGCTCACCCGCTCGGACTGCACGACCCGAAACAAGCGCAAGGCCGGTGCCCTGTCACGTGCCTATGACGGGCTTGAGGAGCGCATCGCGCTGCTGCAGGAACAGGAAGAGCTGGAAGCGATCCGCCCGGATCTGGACGGTAACGACATCATGCAGATTCTGGGTCTTCGCCCGGGCCCTGAGGTCGGCAAGGCCTACAAGCAGATGCTGGAGCTTCGGCTGGAGCACGGCCCCATGGACCGTGAGACGGCCATCGCCGCACTGAAGGAGTGGTGGGCCACCCAGGGCTGATGTTTCACGTGAAACGTGCGGTCGATCAGTCGTCACGTTTCACGTGAAACGAGGAGCGGTGTTTCACGTGAAACACCGCTCCTCGCGTATCCGATGCCTTTGAGGCCGGCTACTTCGCTGTGGTCAGGCAGAGCACCATGGCGGTGTCGGCGCGCCTGCGGCGGTGCGTTTCCTTGACGTAGGCCGGCTGACCCGCGGGGCACACGGACGTGTCCGAGGTGCCGTTGTGCACGGCGGTCACCTTGTACTGGGCCTTCGAGGTCCCGCAATCCACCACTTCGAGGCCGTCATCGAGCGAGCTGCTGGACTTGTGCACGCAGTCGCCGACCTCGGCGGATTCTGCGTCGTCCATGCTGCTGATCCAGCCGACGGCGATGACGATCAGCCCGATGACGAGCCCGATGCCCTTCAAGATGGCCTTGGGGGAACGGCTCTTGGCAGGCCGCGGCGGTGGCACGGGAGGCCCACCCTGCATGTAGGGCTGCTGCGGAGCCATGGGGTAACCCGGCGGTGGCTGCTGTCCGTACGGAGCCTGCGGCTGCGCGGGGTGGGCGTAGCCGCCCTGGGGCTGGCCATAAGGAGCCTGCGGCGCTTGTGGTGCCTGCGGATAGGGGTTCTGCCCGTAGGGCGGCTGTCCGTACGGCTGTTGTCCGTACGGCGCCTGGCCGTACGGATTCGCGCCCTGCGGCGGCGTGGTCATGGGACTCCCCCGATTTTGATGTGTACAGGCTTGGGTAGGACGCCCGTAAGGTATCCGGTCCGGGTGCCCTGCCGCAGAAGCCGGGGTGCTCACCGCACGGGGGAGGGCCTTGCCCCATGACCGAAGCGGACCCCGGCCGCGGCCACCAGCGCGTACAGCACGGTCACCACGCCCAGCAGCGCGGTGGACCGTCCGTCCGGCGGCAGCATGAGGGCCGCGACCGCGGCAGCGCCGACGTAGGCGACGTTGAAAAGGACGTCGTAAATGGCGAAGATCCGGCCGCGGAAGGCGTCGTCGACGGAAGACTGGACGATGGTGTCCGTGGAGATCTTGGTCCCTTGTGTGCTGAGGCCGAGCACGAACGCGGCCGCCAGCATCGGGCCCGGCGTGAAGAACAACCCGAGGGACGGCACCAGCACCGCGTCCATCGCGGCACAGCAGACGATCCAGCCGAACGCGGTGAGCCGTGTGACGGCCCAGGGTGTGACGACGGCGGCGGTGAAGAAGCCTCCACCGGACACCGCGACGGTGATCCCGAGCAGTGCCAGGCCCTCGGATTCGGTGTCGGACCAGGAGTACCGGCACAGCATCAGCACCATGACCGTCAGGGCTCCGTAGCAGAACCGGATCAAGGTCATCGCGATCAGCGCGCGCGCCGCGGTGCGCCGCTCGGCGAGATGGCGCAGACCCTCCGCCAGACCGCGCACCGTGCTCAACAGGGCTTCCCGCAGATGCGGTTGGAGGCGCGCGGGGTCGGGACCGAGCAACTGCGGCGTCATGCGCAGCGAGGTGAGGGCCGAGCAGAAGTAGAGGGCCGCGGCGAGCAGCACGACGAACGCGTCCACATCCGAGCCGGCCAGGCGGATGGCGAAAGCGAGCCCGCCGCCGGCCGTCGCGGCGAGTGTTCCGGCGGTGGGGGCAAGGGAGTTGGCCATGACCAGCTGTTGTCCCCCGTCGACCACTCTGGGGAGCGCGGCCGAGAGCCCGGCCAGGACGAAGCGGTTCACGGCGGTCACGGCCAGGGCCGAGACGTAGAAGAGGCCGTCAGGGACATCCGACACGATCAGCGCCGCGGTCACCATGGCCAGCAGGGTCCGCAGCAGATTGCCGTACAGCAGGACCTGTCGGCGCCGCCAGCGGTCGAGCAGCACCCCGGTGAAGGGCCCGAGGAGTGAGTACGGCAGCAGCAGGATCGCCATGGCGGAGGCAATGGCTTCGGGCGAGGCCTGCTTCTCGGGTGAGAAGACGACGAACGTCGCGAGTGCGACCTGGAACACCCCGTCGGCCGCTTGGGACAGAAGCCGTGCGGCAAGGAGCGAACGGAAGTCGCGGAGCCGGAGTAGTACGGACAGGGCGCGCACCGCATGCATGAGGCACAGCCTCACACAGCCCGCAGGCCTCCGGGTGGAATACCCGGAGGCCCGCGGAGGGAGAGTGCGTCGGGCGTGTCAGCGCTCGACCTCGCCGCTGATGAACTTCTCGACGTTCTCCCGCGCCTCGTCGTCGAAGTACTGCACCGGCGGCGACTTCATGAAGTACGAGGACGCGGAGAGGATCGGGCCACCGATGCCCCGGTCCTTGGCGATCTTCGCGGCGCGCAGGGCGTCGATGATGACTCCGGCGGAGTTCGGGGAGTCCCAGACCTCGAGCTTGTACTCCAGGTTCAGCGGGACGTCACCGAAGGCACGGCCTTCGAGCCGGACGTAGGCCCACTTGCGGTCGTCCAGCCAGGCCACATAGTCCGAGGGGCCGATGTGGACGTTGTCCTCGCCCAGTTCACGGTCGCGGATCTGAGAGGTGACGGCCTGCGTCTTGGAGATCTTCTTGGACTCCAGGCGCTCGCGCTCGAGCATGTTCTTGAAGTCCATGTTGCCGCCGACGTTCAGCTGCATCGTGCGGTCCAGGATGACGCCCCGGTCCTCGAAGAGCTTGGCCATCACACGGTGCGTGATCGTGGCGCCGACCTGCGACTTGATGTCGTCACCGACGATCGGGACACCGGCCTCGGTGAACTTGTCCGCCCACTCCTTCGTGCCGGCGATGAAGACCGGGAGGGCGTTGACGAAGGCGACCTTGGCGTCGATGGCGCACTGGGCGTAGTACTTCGCCGCGTCCTCGGAGCCGACGGGGAGGTAGCAGACCAGGACGTCGACCTGCTTGTCCTTGAGGACCTGGACGACGTCGACCGGGGCCTCGGCGGACTCCTCGATGGTCTGGAGGTAGTACTTGCCCAGGCCGTCGAGGGTGTGGCCGCGCTGGACCGTCACGCCGGCGTTCGGCACATCGCAGATCTTGATGGTGTTGTTCTCGCTGGCGCCGATGGCATCCGCGAGGTCGAGCCCGACCTTCTTGGCGTCGACGTCGAAGGCGGCCACGAACTCGATGTCACGCACGTGGTAGTCGCCGAACTGCACGTGCATGAGGCCGGGCACGCGGCTCTTCGGGTCGGCGTCCTTGTAGTACTCGACGCCCTGTACCAGCGAGGCGGCGCAGTTGCCCACGCCGACGATGGCTACGCGAACCGAACCCATTCCGGTTGCTCCCTGTGATCTCGATGAGGCTCCGCACGACGGAACCTCATGTGGTGGTGTCATCGGACGGATCCGGCCGGGAACCACCCCGGTGCCGGGGCAGGCCGCCCGTATCTCTTGACTGGTGCTTGCTGTCCTGTGCTGCGGGATCCGGCGCGCGCTGATCGCGCCCGGCACGCTCACTTTCGATGAGCTCGTTCAGCCAACGGACTTCGCGCTCCACGGACTCCATGCCGTGCCGCTGCAGTTCGAGGGTGTAGTCGTCCAGCCGCTCGCGGGACCTGGCCAGGGAGGTGTGCATCCGCTCGAGGCGCTCCTCCAGCCGGCTGCGGCGGCCTTCCAGCACACGCATCCGCACGTCCCGCGATGTCTGGCCGAAGAATGCGAAGCGGACGCCGAAGTGCTCGTCCTCCCACGCGTCCGGTCCGGAGTGGCCGAGCAGTTCCTCGAAGTGCTCTTTGCCCGCTGCGGTCAATCGGTAGACGATCTTGGCTCGGCGCCCTGTCAGAGCCGCGGCCGGTACGGCCTCCGGGGCGCCGTCCGTCTCCTCGATGAGCCAGCCGTTCGCGACCAGCGCCTTGAGGCAGGGGTAGAGGGTGCCATAGCTGAACGCACGGAAGACCCCGAGCGAGGTGTTGAGCCGTTTCCGCAGCTCATAGCCGTGCATCGGGGACTCACGGAGCAGGCCGAGGACGGCGAACTCGAGGATGCCGGAGCGTCTGCTCATCCTCCGCCTCCCTGGTCTGTGCCTTCTTTATGTCGTGCTGATGTATCGACTCGATACATCCAGACGATAGAACGGTCACCTGGGTGGAACAAGAGGGGGGATGGTGAACGGCGTCACATCACTGAATCGTGCTAATCAACCTGACTGATTTGGAGTGAATTTCAACACTGGGCAGGTTTTGGACGTGCGTAGTCTGTGCGGCATGCAGACTGCCGGGAACCGCGGGCCGATATCCGACGTCCCCGTCCTCGGTGTATTGCGGTTCGCGCCTCAGGAGCGAGCCGTGCATCGGGGGGACCTGAAGACAACTGCCGCCTTCAGGCGACGAGATAGCGCGCCTGCCCGAGGAGTATTCGTTCCATGAGCGAGCACCGTCGCAAACCGCCACAGCCGCAGAGTGGCGGACGTGCCGCGGCCCGACGCGCCGCACAGCCACCAGGGCGTCGTGGCGCCCCTTCGCGTGGCTCCGCTGCCGGTCCTGCCTCCCCCTCCGAGTCGTACGGCGACGAGCCGCGGCAGGGTGGGCGTGCCGAGGCCCGCAGAGCCGCTCAGCGCAGCGGCCGCCGCAGGGCGCCCGAGTCTGCTGGGATGGGCTCCGGAGTCGGCGGCCGCGGTGGCGGAGGTCGGCGCGGTGGTGGCGGCGGCCCCGAGGGTGGTCGTGGTCGCGGCAGCGGAAAGCCGGCCAAGAAGCGTCTGATCGATTACCCGCGCGCCAACCGCATCGGCTGGCGGCGCTTTGTTCCCTCCTGGAAACAGGTCGCCAGCCTGTGCGTCGGTTTCATAGGGCTGATCGTCGGCGTTTCCGGAGTCGCGCTGGCCGTGGTGCACGTTCCCGACGAGAGCCTGGCGGCCAAGTCGCAGAACAATGTCTATCTCTGGGCCAATGGCAAGGTCATGGCTCGCGACGGTGAGACAAACCGGCAAAACGTCACGATCAATGAAATTCCGCGTTCGATGCAGAATGCGGCAATCTCCGCGGAGAATGCCTCGTTCCGGACCGACTCGGGCGTGGACCCGATGGGTATCGCGCGCGCCGTGTTCAACATGGCCAAGGGTGGCGAGACCCAGGGCGGATCGACGATCACCCAGCAGTACGTGAAGAACGCGATGCTGAGCCAGCAGCAGACCATCGACCGCAAGTTCAAGGAACTGTTCATCGCGATCAAGGTCGGCTGGTCGAAGAACAAGGACCAGATCCTCCAGGGGTACCTCAACACGAGCTACTACGGACGCGGTGCCTACGGCATCCAGGCCGCGGCTCAGGCGTACTACGGCGTGGACGCCGCCAAGCTGAAGCCGGACCAGAGCGCCTTCCTGGCCACGGTGCTCAAGGGTGCGGATCTGTATGACCCCGCGGGTGGTACCAGCCCGGGAGCCACCCGGGCGGCGAACACCAAGCGTGCCGAGGCGCGCTGGTCCTGGATCCTCGACCGCGAGGTCGCCAACCACCTCATGTCGAAGGCGCAGCGGGACTCGTACCGCGGGAAGTTCCCCAAGCCGAAGCTGCCGAAGCCGGTGGCCAGCAAGAGCGGTCAGATCGGCTACATGATGGACACCGCGAAGAAGTATGTGCTGAAGCACTCCGGGCTCAGTGAGGCGCGGTTCGACAAGGGCGGCTACACGATCCGGACGACCTTCGACGAGAAGCGGACCAATCAGCTCGAGACCGCGGTCAAGAAGGTCGACAAGCGGTACATCGACCCCAAGAAGCGCGCGAAGGATAAATACGTCCAGTTCGGTGGCGCCTCGGTGGTACCGGGAGACGGCAAGATCGTCGCCCTGTACGGCGGTGAGGGCTACGACAAGGGGCACTTCAGCAACAACGCCGATACCTTCGGTGTGCCGGTCGGCTCGACCTGGAAGCCGTTCGTGCTCGCTGCGGCGATGAAGTACGGAACGGCCAAGAGCGAGGGTCAGCCGATCTCGCCGGACAGCCGGTATAACGGCAATGACCACCTCAAGGTGAAGGACGCTGAGGGTAACTACGTCCGGAAGCGGGACAACTCGGTCTTCTATCAGGAGAACGAGAGCAACCACCCCTGGGGCTACATCCCCTTGACCAAGGCGATGGAGCAGTCCGTCAACACCCCCTTCGTGCAGCTCGGCATGGATGTCGGGATGAGCAAGGTCCGGGACATGGCGCAGTCGGCGGGCATTGCGCCGGCCAGCTTCGACAAGAACCTGAACCCGTCCTTCGCACTGGGCACCTCCACGCCGAGCGCGATCCGGATGGCCGACGCCTACGCCACGTTTGCCGAGTCGGGCACGAAGGTCGAGCCGTATTCGGTGACCAAGGTGACGTTCGAGGGCGAGGACCTGCCGGGCTTCGACAAGCCGAGGTCCGAGACGGGGATGGACGCCAACATCGCCAACAACGTGACCAAGGTGCTGAAGAACGTCATCCAGAACGGCACCGCGACGGAAGCCAAGAAGCTGAATATGCCGGCAGCCGGCAAGACCGGTACCACCGACCAGAACAAGTCGGCCTGGTTCGTCGGCTACACCAAGCAGCTGTCGACGGCCGTCTCGATGTTCCGTGAGGACGCGCAGAACCCCCGTCAGCTGTCCATGAACGGTGTCGGTGGCTTCGACTCGATCCACGGTGGTGCGCTGCCCACCGAGGTGTGGACCGAGTACATGCTGCAGGCGATGAAGGGCGTCACCCCGGAGGACTTCCCGGCCGCCACGCCCATCGGGGACCGGGTGGACGAGGACGGCATGCCGACTCCGAAGCCGACCCCCACGCCGTCGGACACGCCGTCGAACACTCCGTCGGAGACTCCCAGCGAGTCCGCTCCTCCGACGAACTCTCCCAGCCCGAGCCCGTCGCAGTCCTGCTCCCCGTTTGACGTCAACTGCAAGAACAGCGGTGGGGCCAGTAGCGGCGGAGGCAACGGAGGAGGAACGGGCGGACCTGGTGGACCGGGCGGTGGCACCGGAGGCACCAGTCCGACTCCTGCCCCGACGGACGCCACCGGTGGTGGCGGCTGGTTCGGTGGCCCGACCGGTTGACGAGCACCGACTGTTTCACGTGAAACGCTGAATGTTTCACGTGAAACATGGAGCTACGAAGCCCCCGCCTGGATTGTCCGGGCGGGGGCTTCGCCGTTTTCCGTCCACGGCCGTACGGCAGGATGGGGCCATGACGAGCGTGCGACGGGACGAGTCGGTGCGGCCGACCCAGCGGGATGAGGTGGCGGCGGCCGGCAGCGAGCTGATCGGAGGGCCGATCGGCCGGCACGCGCTGCTCGGAACGAGTTGGCTGACGCCGGTCCGGGTCATCGCGCTCGTCGCCATCGGCATGTTCGCGCTCGGCATGGTGCAGAAGCTGCCGTGCTACAACGGCGGCTGGTTCTTCGGGGCCACCAGCCAGTACACCCACGCCTGCTACTCCGACATCCCCCACCTCTATGCGGGGCGGGGCTTTTCCGAGGGGCTGATCCCGTACTTCGACCGGCTGCCCGGCGATATGGAGTATCTCGAGTACCCGGTGCTCACCGGTGTCTTCATGGAGGTGGCCTCCTGGATGACGCCGCACGCAGGCGGCCTCCAGCAGCGGGAACAGATCTACTGGCTGGTCAACGCCGGCATGCTGATGATCTGCGCCGTCGTGATCGCCGTGTGCGTGACCCGCACCCACCGGCGGCGCCCCTGGGACGGCCTCCTGGTCGCCCTGGCGCCCGCCGCCGCCCTCACCGCCACCATCAACTGGGATCTCCTCGCGATCGCCCTGACCGCCGCCGGGATGCTGATGTGGTCACGCAGCCGGCCGCTGGCGGCCGGTGTCCTCATCGGGCTGGCCACCGCGGCGAAGCTGTATCCGGTGCTGCTGCTGGGTCCGCTGCTGGTGCTGTGCTGGCGCGCGGGAGCCTGGCGCGCCTACCGGAAGGCGGTGGCCGGTGCCCTGGTGTCCTGGCTGGTGGTGAATCTCCCGGTGATGATCACGCATGATGCCGCGGGATTCCATATCCGGGAGGGCTGGGCGAAGTTCTACACGTTCAGCCAGGAACGGCCCATCGACTTCGGATCGGTCTGGCTGCTGATCTCGCAGCGCACCGGGAACCCCCTGGAGAACGCCAATACCTACGCCACCCTGCTGATGATCCTCGGCTGCGGCGCCATCGGGCTGCTGGCCCTCTACGCGCCGCGCCGGCCGCGCTTTGCCCAGCTGGCGTTCCTCGTCGTTGCGCTGTTCATCCTCACCAACAAGGTCTACTCGCCGCAGTACGTTCTGTGGCTGACACCCCTCGCCGCGCTGGCCCGGCCGCGCTGGCGGGACTTCCTGATCTGGCAGGCCTGCGAGGTCATGTACTTCCTGGGGATCTGGATGTACCTCGCCTACACAGGAAACGGCGACAAGCACCAGGGGCTCCCCACGGAGGGATACCAACTGGCCATCGTCCTCCACCTCTTGGGCACCCTCTACCTGTGTGCCGTGGTGGTACGGGACATCTGGCTGCCGGAACGCGACGTGGTCCGCAGGGACGGGGACGACGACCCCTCGGGCGGAGTCCTGGACCACAGTCCTGATGTGTTCGTGCTCGGCAGGACCCACCACCAGCCGCGGCACGCGATGCAGTTCGAGGCGGCGCCACGGGTGCGCTGGGGCGTCGTACGGGAATGAGCCGGCACCGGCGTGGTGCACCGAGGGCCCGGTGCCGCAGGGAATGTCTGCGGCACCGGGCCCTCGGTCCGTCCGGGCGGGGTCCGGGAAACGGCTCAGCGGTCCACGAGGCGGTCGTACTGCGTGGTGGTGTGCCGCAGATGGGCCACGAGTTCCTCGCCGACCTGCGGCTGTGGGGCATCGGCCGGCACGAACAGGATCGACACCTGCATGTGCGGGGGCTCTGCGAACCAGCGTTGCTTCCCGGCCCACACATAGGGCGCGAGATTGCGGTTGACGGTGGCCAGGCCGGCCCGCGCCACGCCCTTGGCACGAGGCATCACCCCGTGCAGCGCCTTGGGTGATTCCAGGCCGACACCGTGCGAGGTGCCGCCGGCCACCACGACCAGGTAACCGTCGGAGGCCGCCTTCTGCTGGCGGTAGCCGAAGCGCTCGCCCTTGGCGATCCGGGTGACGTCGAGCACCGAACCGCGGTACTCGGTGGCCTCGTGGTCGCCCAGCCACAGCCGGGTACCGATCCGCGCGCGGAACCGCGTCTGCGGGAACTGCTGCTGGAGTCGGGCGAGTTCATCGGCCTTGAGGTGGCTGACGAACATGGTGTGCAGGGGGAGGCGGGCCGCACGGAGACGGTCCATCCAGCCGATGACCTCCTCGACCGCATCGGACCCGTCGGTGCGGTCCAGCGGCAGGTGGAGCGCGAAGCCCTCGAGCCGGATGTCCTCGATGGCCGTGGCCAGTTTCGGCAGGTCCTCCGGCTTGACGCCGTGGCGCTTCATGCTGCTCATGACCTCGATGACCACCCGGGCGCCGACCAGGCCACCGACGCCCTCGACGGAGGAGACCGAGCGGATCGCCCGGTCGGGCAGCGGCACCGGCTCCTCGCCGTGACGGAACGGCGTCAGGACGAGCAGGTCGCCGCTGAAGAAGTCCTTGATACGGGCCGCCTCGTAGGTGGTCCCGACCGCGAGGATGTCGGCGCCCAGGCGGGTCGCCTCGTCGGCGAGGCGCTCATGGCCGAAGCCGTAGCCGTTGCCCTTGCAGACCGGGACGAGCCCGGGGAACTGCTGGAGAACGCTCTGCTGATGCGCCCGCCAGCGCGCGGTGTCGACGTAGAGGGTGAGCGCCATGGCCGGGCCCGGAACCTTTCTCGTGGCTGCGGTGTGTCAGGAGTACGAACGGTGCGGTGAAGCGGATCAGCGTCGTGCCATGTACATATCGAACGCCTTGTGCAGAAGCTTGTTGAGCGGGAAGTCCCACTCGCCGAGATACTCCGCTGCCTGCCCGCCTGTGCCGACCTTGAACTGGATCAGGCCGAAGAGGTGGTCGTTTTCGTCCAGCGAATCGCTGATGCCGCGGAGGTCGTAGACCGAGGCGCCGAGCGCATAGGCGTCCTGCAGCATCCGCCACTGCATCGCGTTCGAGGGGCGGACCTCACGGCCGATGTTGTCCGAGGCGCCGTAGGAGTACCAGACGTGCCCGCCGACGACGAGCATCGTCGCCGCGGAAAGGTTCACGCCGTCGTGGCGCGCGAAGTAGAGCCGCATGCGATTGGGGTCCTCGGAATTGAGGGCCGTCCACATGCGCTGGAAGTAGCTGAGCGGCCGCGGCCGGAACTGGTCACGGACCGCGGTGATCTCGTAGAGGCGCTGCCATTCGGCCAGGTCCTCGTATCCGCCCTGGACGACCTCGACGCCGGCCTTCTCGGCCTTCTTGATGTTGCGGCGCCACAGCTGGTTGAAGCCCTTGTGGACCTCCTCCAGCGAGCGGTCGGCCAGCGGCACCTGGAAGACGTAGCGGGGCTGTACGTCGGCGAAACCGGCGCCGCCGTCCTCGCCCTGCTGCCAACCCATGCGGCGCAGCTTGTCGGCCACCTCGAAGGCGCGCGGCTCGATGTGCGTCGCCTCGACGTCCCGCAGGCGCTTCACATCCGGGTTCTGGATGCCGGCCTTGATCGCCTGGGCGTCCCAGCGGCGGATGATCACCGGCGGGCCCATCTTCACGGTGAAGGCACCCTGCTGCTTGAGATGCTTCAGCATCGGCTGCAGCCAGTCCTCCAGGTTCGGTGAGTGCCAGTTGATGACCGGTCCCTCGGGGAGGTACGCCAGGTAGAGCTTGACCTTGGGGACCTGGCGGTAGAGCACCAGACCCGCGCCGACCATCTCGCCGCTCGCGTCGAACCAGCCCAGGCTCTCCGAGCGCCATTCGGCCTTGACGTCCGCCCAGGCCGGAACCTGCATGTGGCTTGCCGCGGGCAGGCTCTGGATATACGCCAGATGCTGCTCTCGGCTGATGGTCCTCAGGGTCAGGCTCATGCGGGGCGCTCCTCGGCAGGTGTGTCCCCATGGTCGGGGCTCCGGCTCTCGCGCCGAAGCCTACTGTGACCGTGGAGCGCCCCGTCTGGGCCGTACCCGCGCGGGCCCTGTATGCCGCATCGTCGCGGGCCCGTCGGGCGGGACCTAGCCGATGACGCCGCCGAAAAGGCCGCCGTGTGCCACGCCCAGATAGAAGCCGACGGCCGAGGCTCCGAGGCCGATGATCAACAGGAAGCGTTCGCCCGTCGTCGAGGAGATGAACTGGCCCCAGAGGCCGGTCCCGATGCCGATCAGACCGACCCAGGAACTGATGAGGTGCAGGCTGGGAGAGAGCGTGGTGAAGACGGCGATCGCGCCGAGCACGATGGTCACGAGGGCGAGGGTGTTCTCGACGGGATGGTCCTTGCCGTCGCTGTTGAGCAGCGAGAGCAGATTGCGCTGGGTCCTTGCCTGTGCCATGCGGCACCTCCGATGACAGGGCGGCGCACTGTAACGCCGCTCACACCCGTTGTGTTCCAGATTGAGGGGTGCACCGGCCGGATTTCAACCGGAAGGCCAGAGGCAGGTACTCTGTACGGTCTGCGCCTATGTCTGTCCGGATGACCGGCCGGGCACGGCGCAGAAACGCATATGACCCTCCTGCCACGGAACGACCGTGGCCGCTGAGTCCAAAGGAGGTGGGTTCCACATGCGTCACTACGAGGTGATGGTCATCCTCGACCCCGATCTCGAGGAGCGCGCTGTCTCCCCGCTGATCGAGAACTTCCTCTCCGTCGTCCGTGAGGGCAACGGAAAGGTCGAGAAGGTCGACACCTGGGGCCGTCGTCGTCTCTCGTACGAGATCAAGAAGAAGCCCGAGGGCATCTACTCGGTCATCGACCTGCAGGCCGAGCCTGCGGTCGTCAAGGAGCTCGACCGTCAGATGAACCTGAACGAGTCGGTCCTCCGGACCAAGGTTCTCCGTCCCGAGACCCACTGAGCGCGACAGCGCCAGCGGTAACCGGGTCCGAGTAGCAGCAACACCAGCAGCCAGCAGCACACCCGCCGAGAGGTTCCCCTAATGGCAGGCGAGACCGTCATCACGGTTGTCGGCAATCTTGTCGACGACCCCGAGCTGCGCTTCACCCCGTCCGGTGCGGCGGTCGCGAAGTTCCGCGTCGCGTCCACTCCCCGCACGTTCGACCGCCAGACCAATGAGTGGAAGGACGGCGAGAGCCTGTTCCTGACCTGCTCGGTGTGGCGTCAGGCGGCGGAGAACGTCGCCGAGTCCCTTACGCGGGGTACCCGCGTGGTCGTCCAGGGCCGCCTCAAGCAGCGGTCGTACGAGGACCGCGAGGGCGTGAAGCGCACGGTCTACGAGCTCGACGTCGAGGAAGTGGGCGCGAGCCTGAAGAACGCCACGGCCAAGATCACCAAGACCAGCGGTCGCGGTGGCCAGGGCGGTGGCTTCGGCGGCGGCCAGCAGGGCGGTGGCCAGGGTGGCGGCGGTTGGGGCGGCGGCCCCGGCGGCGGCCAGCAGGGCGGCGGCGGTGCTCCCGCCGACGACCCGTGGGCGACCAATGGCCCGGCCGGCGGTGGTCAGCAGGGTGGCGGCGGCGGTGGCTGGGGCGGTAGCTCCGGCGGTGGCTACTCGGACGAGCCGCCCTTCTAGGTCCATGAGCCGGTCCGACTCCGCGCTGTTTCACGTGAAACAGCGCCGTGGACGGCCGGGGGCCTGAGGGCGTCAGCACAAACTTCTTGAACTCATTGGAGAGAGACAATGGCGAAGCCGCCTGCTCGCAAGCCTAAGAAGAAGGTTTGCGTGTTCTGCAAGGAGAAGATCTCCTACGTCGACTACAAGGACACGAACCTGCTGCGGAAGTTCATCTCCGACCGCGGCAAGATCCGTGCCCGCCGGGTCACCGGCAACTGCACTCAGCACCAGCGTGACGTCGCCACGGCCGTGAAGAACAGCCGTGAGATGGCGCTGCTGCCCTACACGTCCACCGCGCGATAAGGGAAGGGTGACCGAATCATGAAGATCATCCTCACCCACGAGGTCTCCGGCCTCGGCACCGCCGGCGACGTCGTTGACGTCAAGGACGGGTACGCCCGCAACTACCTGGTCCCGCGTGGTTTCGCGATCCGCTGGACCAAGGGTGGCGAGAAGGACGTCGAGCAGATCCGTCGCGGTCGCAAGATCCGCGAGATCGCCACGATCGAGCAGGCCAACGAGGTCAAGGGCCAGCTCGAGGGCGTCACCGTGAAGCTGGCCGTGCGTGCCGGCGACGCGGGTCGTCTGTTCGGCTCCGTCACCCCGGCCGACGTCGCCTCGGCGATCAAGGCTGCCGGTGGTCCGGACGTCGACAAGCGTCGTGTCGAGCTCGGTTCGCCGATCAAGACCCTGGGCGCGCACCAGATCTCCGTGCGTCTGCACGCCGAGGTCGTCGCGAAGCTCGGCGTCGAGGTCGTCGCCGCGTAATCGCAGTACCGCGCCGAAGGGCCGCATCCCGTCACCGGGGTGTGGCCCTTCGCCGTGTCCGGGGCCTGCTCCCCGGCTCGGCCTCGTTGTACGGCCGGCCGCGAGGGCCCGTTCTCAGTCCTCGTCCTGAGCGTGCTTGTAGAGCTTGGCGATGTCGTCGTCGAAGTACGCGGCGTACGACACATCGTCTTCGTCACCGCCGCCTTCGTGGCCGCCCAGGACACCGATGACCGTGCCGGTGTGGCTCTTGGGGTCGTAGTCGGCCAGCCAGGGGCTGCCGCTCGTACCGCCCTCGAAGTCGGTGCACTGGATACGCAATTGGGTGTCGCTGTACTTCGTGGTGCGGTTCTGACAGGAGATCGGCATGTTGCGGCTGGTGGGGTAGCCGGTGATCTTGACTTCGTTGTCGAAGCCACGGTCTATGCCGAGGGTGTTGCCGCCCAGGACGTCCTGGATCTGCTTGCCGCTCTTCTTGTCGAGCACGAGGAAGGCGACGTCGAGATCCTCGTCCTGGGACTTGGCCCAGCGATTGTCGACGATCACCTTCTTGACCTTCCACAGGCCCGTGGGCCCGTCACCGTTGCGGTAGTCGGGGGCGAAGACCAGATCGTCGACCGTGCTGCCGGCGTCGATGTCGTAGGCACAGTGCGCTGCGGTGATGAGCATGTTCCGGCCCGGGCTCTGCACCACGCTCGCGGTGCAGAAGTGGTCGCCGGAGTCGTCCTTCTCGAAGACCGCGCCGACCCGCGCGTTCTGCTCGGTTCTGCGCGGGGTGTACGCATTGCCGTCATCGGCCGGGGCCGTCGCCTTGGGATCCTGGTCCTGCGGGTCCTGGCCCGACTCGCCGGACTTGCCGAATCCGCTGCGGCCGATGCTGCTGCCGCTGCTGATGTCGGTTTGCTCCGTGGCGTAGCCCACCACGGCAGCAGCCATCATGACGACAGACGTCAAGGGCAGCACGGACTTCCTGGCAAGCGAGCGCACAGGGTCATTATTGACATGCGCTGCGTGTGACGGGAGGTGGTTCAGCGGGAGGCTCCGGTCACAATCCACCGACCGGAGCGGGTGCGCAGCCACAGGGTCAGCAGTCGCACGGTCATCATCAGGGCCATTGCCCCCCACAGCGTGACCAGTCCGCCGCCGAGGGCCGGTACGGCCAGCGCGGCCGGAGCGAACAGCGCCAGTGTCACCACCATGGCCCAGGCGAGATACGGGCCGTCCCCCGCGCCCATCAGCACGCCGTCGAGGATGAAGACGATGCCGGAGACCGGCTGGGTCACGGCCACGACCAGGAGTGTCGCCAGCAGCGGCCCTTCCACGGCGGGGTCGGAGGTGAACAGGGGGATGAACAGCGGGCGGGCGAGCGCGACCAGCACGCCGAGGACCAGGCCCGCGGCGATGCCCCACTGGACCATCCGGCGACAGGCGGCCTTGGCCCCGTCGCGGTCCCCCGCGCCGAGGTAGCGGCCTATGATGGCCTGCCCGGCGATGGCGATCGCGTCCAGCGCGAAGGCCAGCAGGGACCACAGCGTGAGCACGATCTGGTGGGCGGCGACCTCGGCGTCACCGAGCCGGGCGGCGACGGCGGTGGCGATCATCAGTACGGCGCGCAGCGAGAGCGTACGCACCAGCAGCGGGACCCCGGCCTGGGCCGAGGCGCGGATCCCCGCGGCATCGGGGCGCAGCGAGGCGCCGTGCCGTCGCGCGCCGCGGACGACCACGGCGAGGTAGACCGCGGCCATGCCGCACTGGGCGATGACCGTGCCCCAGGCGGAGCCCGCGATACCGAGGCCGGCGCCGTAGACCAGGCCGATGTTGAGCGCGGCGTTCAGGGAGAAGCCGCCGATGGCGACGTAGAGCGGGGTCCTGGTGTCCTGGAGGCCGCGGAGCACGCCGGTGGCCGCCAGCACGACGAGCATCGCGGGGATGCCCAGCGCGCTGATGCGCAGGTAGGTCGTGGCGTACGGGGCGGCGGTGCCGGAGGCGCCGAAGGCTTCGACGAGCCACGGGGCAGTGGGCAGCACGGTCGCGATGACGGCGGCGCCGAGCAGCAGCGCGAGCCAGATGCCGTCCATGCCCTGGCGGATGGCGGCGGGGAGGTCGCCGGCGCCGACCCTGCGGGCGACCGCCGCGGTGGTGGCGTAGGCGAGGAAGACGAAGACGGAGACGGCGGTGGTCAGCAGGGCGGCGGCGATACCGAGGCCGGCGAGCTGGGGAGTGCCGAGGTGGCCGATGACGGCGCTGTCGGCCATGACGAAGAGCGGTTCCGCGACCAGCGAGCCGAAGGCAGGCAGGGCAAGGGCGATGATCTCGCGGTCATGGCGGCGGTCGGTGCGCCGCGGCATCGCGGGAGCCTGTGTCATCCGCGCAATCTAATCTTCCACAGGTAAGAGATGCAAGCCCATTCCATCCCTTACTTTCCGCTGTGTGGGGGTGTCATGCGTGTGCCGTTTGTCGCGATCTTGAACACCTGGGGAAAGTTTTTCTCCCCCACAGCCTATGGATGAGAAAGGTGCAGGTCAGAAGGGTAGGGGTGGGGTGATTGTGTGCTTGTCCACAGAAGTTTCCCCCGTGCCGTGCACAGGATCCGGGGACTTCTCCACAGCTGTAGGCCAGTCATCCACATGGCCTGTGGATAACCAGATTGGCGGACGGTGCCCACGGGCCTACCGTGGTCCGGCACCCGCCGCCCGTTCCGGCTTGAGACAACGTCCGAACTCGACGCGCCGTAACCGGAGTCGGGCGTCTCGATTGTCAGAGCTGTGCCGTAAGAAAGAACCGCACAGCAAGGTCCGCGTCGCGGACGGGAGGAGGTGCCGGGGTGAGCATTCCCGAGCCCATGGAAGACCCTTGGGCGGACTCCGGTCCCAGCGACCTGCTGCCGGCCGCCCGCTCCCGGCGTGGCGAGGGCAAGGGCCGCGGCCGCGGCGACCGTCAGGAGCGTGACGACGACGGTGGCGGCTCCTGGGCCGGCGGCTTCGAACGGGTGCCTCCGCAGGATCTGGACGCCGAACAGTCCGTGCTCGGCGGCATGCTGCTGTCGAAGGACGCCATCGCGGATGTCGTCGAGGTCCTCAAAGGCGAGGACTTCTACCGTCCCGCCCATGAGCTGGTCTTCCAGGCGATCCTCGACCTGTACGCCAAGGGCGAGCCGGCCGACCCGATCACCATCGCCGCGGAGCTGACCAAGCGCGGCGAGATCGCGCGGGTCGGCGGCGCTTCGTATCTGCACACCCTCGTCCAGTCCGTACCGACCGCCGCGAACGCCGAGTACTACGCCGAGATCGTCCATGAGCGTGCGGTGCTGCGCCGGCTGGTCGAGGCCGGCACCCGTATTACGCAGATGGGATACGCCGCGGACGGCGACGTCGACGAGATCGTCAACAGCGCCCAGGCGGAGATCTACGCCGTCACCGAGCAGCGGACCAGCGAGGACTACCTTCCGCTCGGCGACATCATGGAAGGCGCCCTCGACGAGATCGAGGCGATCGGTTCACGCCAGGGCCAGATGACGGGCGTGCCGACGGGCTTCACCGATCTCGATTCCCTCACCAACGGCCTGCACCCCGGCCAGATGATCGTCATCGCGGCCCGTCCCGCCATGGGTAAGTCGACCCTGGCGCTGGACTTCGCGCGGGCCTGCTCGATCAAGAGCAATCTGCCGAGCGTGATCTTCTCGCTGGAAATGGGGCGCAACGAGATCGCGATGCGTCTGCTGTCCGCCGAGGCGCGGGTCGCGCTGCACCACATGCGCTCCGGCAGCATGACCGACGAGGACTGGACGCGGCTGGCGCGCCGGATGCCGGATGTCTCCGCCGCGCCGTTGTACATCGACGATTCGCCGAACCTCTCGATGATGGAGATCCGCGCGAAGTGCCGCCGGCTCAAGCAGCGCAACGAGCTGAAGCTGGTGGTCATCGACTATCTGCAGCTGATGCAGTCCGGTGGCTCCAAGCGCGCCGAGAGCCGCCAGCAGGAGGTCTCGGACATGTCCCGAAACCTCAAGCTGCTGGCGAAGGAGCTGGAGCTCCCGGTCATCGCGCTCTCCCAGCTGAACCGTGGCCCGGAGCAGCGCACGGACAAGAAGCCGATGGTCTCCGACCTGCGTGAATCCGGTTCGATCGAGCAGGACGCCGACATGGTCATCCTGCTGCACCGCGAAGACGCCTACGAGAAGGAATCCCCGCGGGCCGGCGAGGCAGACCTGATCGTGGCCAAGCACCGTAACGGCCCCACTGCCACGATCACGGTGGCGTTCCAGGGCCACTACTCGCGGTTTGTTGACATGGCGCAGACCTGAGCCGTCCTGAACGGCGTTGTGCGGCGCGCCTCATGGCCGTCATGCGCGGCGTAGGAGTGTGCTGACGGGACCGGCGCGAGCACGAACGGCCGGTGCCGGTCAACGAGGGAGCGCCGGCCGGGACTTCACCCTCGGGCGGCCGGGGCAGCGCGCGCCCGACAGGACGACCTTGCCGGTGGTGCGGCCGGTCCGGTCTGCAGGCCGTGGCCGGCCTGGTGAACAGAGGAAAGCTGCAGGGCGCGGTGATCGGGTCGGCAGTGCTGCGGTGATACAGCGAGGATGGGCCCGGCCGAGTCGGATCCGCTGTGGAGGAGCGCCATGACCATCGCACAGTCCGGGCAGTCACATGAGCCCGGGACGAACGGGCCGGGGGCGGTTGCCGCGCCTGACGAGTTCGCGGAGCTGTTGCCGCAGACACGGAGGGCGTTGCTGCGTCGGCTCGCGGTGGGGCAGTCGGAGGGCCGGGCGCCCTCGATGGTGGGTGCGGTCGTCCGCGACGGGCGGGTGATGTGGACGGGAGCCCGCGGTGCGGTGGACGGTGAGGCGCCACACGGCGCGGTGCAGTACCGGATCGGTTCACTCACGAAGACCTTTGTCGCCGTGCTGGTGCTGCGGCTGCGGGACGAGGGGCTGTTGCAGCTGGAGGACCCGCTCAGCAGGCATCTGGACGGGACTCCGGTGCCGGACGCGACGATTGCGCAGCTGCTCGCGCACAGTTCGGGGCTGACGGCCGAGGCGCGGGGCCCGTGGTGGGAGCGGAGCGACGGTGGGCTGCGGCCCGCGCCGGCCGACCTCTTCGGCGAGCGGCCGCAGCGGCTGCCTGCCGGCCGTCGGCACCATTACTCCAACCCTGGCTATGCGCTGCTCGGGACGCTGGTCGAGCGGCTGCGGGGCGACACCCCCTGGTACGAGGTCCTGCGCCGCGAGGTGCTGCAACCGCTCGGCATGAGCCGTACGACGCTGGATCCGCAGCCGCCGTTCGCCGGCGGCTGGGCGGTGCATCCGTGGGCCGATGCGCTGCTGCCGGAGCCGGCCGAGGACACCGGACTGATGGGCCCGGCAGGGCAGTTGTGGTCGACGCTTGCGGACCTGTGCCGATGGGCGGCGTTCCTGCTGCGGGGCGACGGCCGGGTGCTGTGCGCGGAGAGCCTGGCCGAGATGCGGATGCCGGCCGTGCCGCCGGAGGGGAGTGCCTGGGAGGCGGCGTACGGGCTGGGCGTCCAGCTCGTACGGCGGAACGGGCGCTTGCTGGCCGGGCACCTCGGCTCGATGCCCGGCTATCTGGCGGCGCTGTGGACCGATGTCGACGAGGACGTTGCCGGAGTCGTGCTCACCAACTGCACGTCGGGCCCGGTGGTCTCCGCCATCGCCGCCGACCTCACAGACATCGTGACCGAGCACGAGCCGAGGATTCCCGAGCCCTGGCGCCCGCTGCCCGGGCCCCTGGACCGGGAACTGCTGGCGCTGACCGGGCCCTGGTACTGGGGCGCGAACCCGCACGTCCTGCGGCTGCGGCCCGAGCGCGGGCTGGAGCTCGCGCCGCTGTCCGGGGTGGGGCGATCCTCGCGATTCCGGCCGGAGGAGGACGGCACGTGGACGGGGCTGGACGGCTACTACGCGGGCGAGACGCTGCGGGTGGTGGGCGACGAAGACGGTTCGGTCAGCCATCTGGATCTCGGCACCTTCGTGTTCACCCGCGGGCCGTACGAGCCGTCAGATCCGGTCCCCGGCGGGGTGGATCCGGCGGGCTGGCGGGTGTGAGGCCCGTACCCGAGGGTGCGGGGGCCGGCCGTACAGTCGAACCAGATGTCAGGAGCCGCGCCGCGTCGGCTCGCCACCGCTGGAAGGCCCTGTGACTGCCGTGTCTGACCCGACCGCGAACCCCTCCGCCCCCGTCCTGCTCGATCTGCCGCCGCTCACCGCGGCCCACTTCGCGCGGATCGAGGACAAGGTCGCTGCTCTTCTGCACACCCGCTGTGATGTCGTGGCGATGCAGGGCGAGGCGCTGCTGCCGCTGGAGGCCTGTATCCGCTCGGCCATCCGCCCCGGCAGCACCGCGCTCAACATCATCACAGGGCCGTACGGCGAGACCTTCGGCGGCTGGCTGCGCTCCTGCGGTGCCGACGTCGTCACCCTCACTGCGCCGTTTACGGGTGCGGCTGACCCGCAGCAGGTGGCCGATGCCCTGCGGCAGCACCCCGAGATCGACTTTGTGAGCCTGGTGCACGCCGAGGCGGCCACCGGCAACACCAACCCCGTCGCCGAGATCGGCGCCGTGGTGCGGGAGCACGGCGCGCTGCTGATGCTGGACGCTGTCGCCTCGGTGGGCGCCGAGCCACTGCTCACCGACGAGTGGGGCGTGGACCTCTGTGTGATCGGTGGGCAGAAGGCGTTGGCCGGGCCCGCCGGGGTCTCCGCGGTATCCGTCAGTGCCCGGGCGTGGGAGCGGATCGCCGCCAATGAGCAGGCTCCGCGGCGCTCGTACCTCTCGCTGCTGGACTGGAAGGAGCGCTGGATCGACGGCGGACGCACCGCACTGCCACACGCTCCGGCGCAGCTGGAGATGCTCGCGCTGGAGCAGGCCGCGGACCGTGTCGAAGCCGAGGGCCTGGCCGCGGTCATCACGCGGCACCGGGCGGCGTCCGCGGCGACCAGGGCCGGTATCCAGGCACTGGGAGGGCTCGCTCCATACGTCGTACACGACGAGGACGCGGCGCCGGCCGCCACGACGCTCCGTGCGCCCGAGGGAGTGGACGCCCGGGAAGTGGTGGCCGCAGCGGTCGCGGCGGATGCTGCGGTGCCGGTGCAGGCTGCGGCGGGCGCACTGGCCAAGGAGATGATCCGGGTGAACCACTATGGCCGTGCCGCCGACCGGGCCGTGGTCACGGCCTCGCTGATGGCGCTGGCAGGTGGGCTACGCGCGCTGGACGTGCCGGTGGATGCCGAGGCGGCGTCCCTGGCAGCGGGCGCGGCGTGGGACACGGTGGTCGCCGGCTGAGGCTGGTCGGCGCCCGATGGCGGGCGAGTTGTCGATGTGGGGTCGTGTTTCACGTGAAACACGACCCCACGTCCATGTCTGGGTGCGGTGTTGTTTCACGTGAAACGGCGGTACGAGCCGGTGTAGTCCGGCGGTGGATGTCGCGCCTTCGAGAGGTCCTGATCCATGAGCCTGTTGCCGCCCAAGTTCCTTGTGTGGAACGGGAGTTGGTGGGCGGGGGGAGTGAGGTCCGTACGCCCTTAGGGTCGTCGCATCGGCGAGAGCGCGGCCGCGTCCGTCCGGAGTAGTCCAGTAGCGCGTCCCGGGCACCGGAGGCAGGCTGGACGCTGAAGACGCCGTGGGTGCTGTCGGCTCGGACCTTGGCGCGGCGGATCGGTTATCGGCTCGGGCGTCTGCGTCGCGCGCTGCGCGGACGGCGGCCCGGACTCCGGAGTTGCGGGCGCGGGTCACGCGTGCACGGTCCGGCGGTCCGCTGGCCGTCGGCGCCCGGCCGCACCCCAACGCGATTCACCAACGCGGCGGTCAGGTCATTAATGATCTTGTTTGAACCCTCCTCTAGAATCGGAACGAGCGACCCGTTTGTATGGGTGGCTCTTTCGACCCGGAGGTCGACGCTTCTCAGGAGGTCGAGCGATGTCGGACGGCGGCGTCCCGCCCTCGCGTGCGGATGCGCGGCGCAACCGGGCCCTGGTGCTCCAGGCGGCCCGATTCGCCTTCGAGGAACGGGGGTTGGGGGTTCCGCTCGGGGAGATCGCACGTCGTGCGGGGGTCGGCGCGGGCACTGTCTACCGGCACTTTTCTTCCAAGGAAGCCCTGTTCAGGGCGACCATCGTGGACCGGATCGAACTCTTCACCGACACCGCGAGGGACTTGGCTGATGTCACCGACCCCGGGCCGGTCTTCTTTCGCTTTCTGGCGTCGGTCGTACGGCTCGCCTCACGGAACAAGGCGTTGTGCGACGCACTGGAGGCGGCCGGCGCGGGCCGCTTCGAGCCGTCGCCCGGGGTCGGTAAGGACTTCGATGATGCGCTGGAGGTCTTGCTCGGCAGGGCCCAAGAGGCAGGCGCCGTGCGGCAGGACGTCGGGATAGCGGATGTGCGGGCGCTGCTGGTGGGCTGTCTTTCGATGGAGCGGGCCCGGGCGGGTGCCGGCGCGGAGGACGAGGTGGAGGGCCGGATGACGGCGCTGATGTGCGAGGCGCTGCGGCCGGAGCGAGCCGTAACGAAACTGACGTCAGGTCCTGAAAAACGTAACGGATCGCGGTGTGAGATGTGTGGAGCAGCACTTGCTAGGGCACGCGCGGGCCGCCCGGCGCGCTACTGCGGTGGTGCCTGTCGGCAGAAGGCTCACCGGGGGCGTGCCCGACAGCGGTGATCAGGCGCGGCCGGGAGCCGGCCGGCCGCCGTGCCGCCTCAGAGCATGCGCTTGAAGCCCAGGTGGGAGGCTTCGAACCCGAGGCGCTCGTAGAAGCGGTGCGCATCGATCCGGGTCGCGTCCGAGGTGAGCTGCACCATCTGGCAGCCGAGCGTGCGGGATTCCGCGACCGCCCACTCGATCAGCTCGGTGCCGAGGCCGCTGCCGCGCTCGTCGCGGTGGATCCGCACGCCCTCGATGATCGAGCGGGTGGCGCCGCGCCGGGACAGGCCGGGAATGACCGTGAGCTGGAGCGTGCCGATCGTCCGCCCCTCGCGGACCGCCACGACCAGGTGCTGCTGCGGGTCGGCGGCCAGCGCTTCGAACGCGGCACGGTACGGAGCCAGGTCGTCCGGCGCCTCGCGGGCGGCGCCCAGCGGGTCGTCGGCGAGCATGGCGACGATGGCGGGGAGGTCGGCTTCGGTCGCGCGGCGTATCTCGATATCGCTCATGGGCGCGACCCTATGCCGGGGAGCCTCAGGAGACTCAGGGGCGGCAGGTGCTCGGCGACATCGCCCTAACTGCCGCCGGGCCCCTGCCCGGGGGCCTCACTCGGACGGAGCGAGCTTTTCGACGGCGGTGACGAGCGGTGCCAGCTCGGGGCGCTGTGCGGCGTCCTGGAGAGCCTCGCGCAGGGCCCCGTCATGGGTGGGCCGGGCCTCCACGAGGAGTGCGAGGCCATCGGACGTGACATTGGTGTAGATGCCGCGCCGGTCGTCGGGGCACAGGAAGCGCGAGAGCAGGCCACGCTCCTCGAGCCGGGTCACCAGGCGGGTGGTGGCGCTCTGGCTGAGGACGACGGATTCCGCGACTTGGTGCATCCGCAGATGGCCGCCCGGCCCGTCGTGCTGCTCACTGAG
Source organism: Streptomyces sp. TM32 (assembly GCF_004122755.1). Taxonomy (NCBI): domain Bacteria; kingdom Bacillati; phylum Actinomycetota; class Actinomycetes; order Kitasatosporales; family Streptomycetaceae; genus Streptomyces; species Streptomyces sp. TM32. The sequence continues at coordinate 17,069 of NZ_SDIG01000006.1, read as the reverse complement.
CACGTTGAGGACCGAGAACTCTCGGACGCTGAGGTCGTGCTGAGCCTGCAGCGCGCGCTCGATGTGCGTCTCGATACGGCCGTGCAGCGCGGAGAGCGCGCACCAGCTCTGCGCCAGCGCGGGAGCGGCAGCCGGCGGGCAGTCGGGCGCGGGGGCTGCCATGTCCTGCGTCTCCTGCTTCTCGCGCGTCTGCTGCGGCATCGCAGACCTCCTCATGGGGTGTACGAGCCAGTATAGGGCACCCGCAATATCCCGCGCTTGCAATTAACAAGCGTCTGCAATTATTGTGGACGCTCGTAAAGCATGGATGCAATCATTTGAAGGGATCCGTCATGCCTCTCGCACTCCTGGCTCTGGCCATCGGTGCCTTTGGGATCGGAACGACCGAGTTCGCGGTCATGGGCCTGCTGCCCGACATGGCGGCCGGCTTCGGCATCTCCATCCCGCTCGCCGGATACGCGACCACGCTCTACGCCCTCGGCGTGGTCGTCGGGGCGCCGCTGATGACGGCTCTCGGCACGCGCTTCACCCGCAAGCAGATGCTGATGCTGCTGATGGGCCTGTTCATCGCGGGCAATCTGCTCACCGCCGTCGCGCCCACCTTCGGGCTCCTGCTCGCGGGGCGGATCGTCGCCGCCTTCACGCACGGCGCGTTCTTCGGCATCGGTGCGCTCGTGGCGGCCGACCTCGTCGCGCCCCAGAAGCGCGCCACCGCCATCTCGCTGATGTTCAGTGGCCTGACCATCGCCAACGTCGTGGGTGTACCGGTCGGCACGCTGCTCAGCCAGCACTTCGACTGGCGCACCACGTTCTACGCCATCACCACGCTCGGCGTGATCGGGCTGCTGGGCATCGTCAAGCTGATCCCGGCGCAGCGGGCGAAGGCAGCCACGTCCATAGGCAGCGAGCTCGCCGTGTTCCGCAACCCGCAGGTCGGCCTGGCGATGCTGATGACGATCCTGGGCTTCGGCGGTGTCTTCGCGGCCGTCACCTACCTCGCCTCGATGATGACCGAGGTCACCGGCTTTGCACCGTCCTCCGTGATCTGGCTGACGGCCGTCTTCGGCCTCGGCATGGTCGGCGGAAACCTGGTTTCCGGTCGCTTCACGGACCGCGCCATGATGCCGATGCTGTTTGTGTCCATGACCGGTTTGGCGCTCTCACTGGCCGCGTTCACCTTCACCGCGCACAGCAAGATCGCCGCAATCCTCACCATCGCGCTGATCGGCATCTTCGGCTTCGCCACCGTGCCCCCGTTGCAGAAGCGGGTGATGGACCAGGCGGCCTCGGCCCCCACCCTCGCCTCGGCCGGCAATATCGCGGCCTTCAACTTCGGCAATGCTTTGGCCGCCTGGCTCGGCGGGCTCGTCATCTCGGCCGGTCTCGGCTACACCGCGCCCAACTGGGTCGGTGCGCTGATGACCGCTGCGGCGCTCGGGGTGGCGATACTCGCCACTGCCCTGGAGCGGCGGGAGAAGGGCCGCGACCAGGTGGCGGCCGCCGGCGGACCCGCCGCGCCGGCCGACGAGCCCGTGCCCGCGTCACGCAGCTGACCTTGCGTCCGTACGGCACCCCCCGGTCAACAGCCCGACCGGCAGCGGCTTACCGCCGGATTGCCGTCGAGGCGAGAGCGGAGAGCGGCCTCGCTTGAGGCTGGTCACCGTCCTCTGCTGGTGGACGTCCGCTGCCGGCGGACGCCCACACCCGCGGGATCGCTCGTTCGCGCCCGTCCGGCGCGGTCCCTGACCGACCGTGCCGCGCGCAGTCGGCTGCCGCGCTTGGTCGGCCCCCAGGGCTTGAGGACGGAGATCGCGGTGAGGAAGAAGTAGGTGGCCGTGGCGACCGCCGGCGCGATGACGAGGTGGATGTCGGGTGCCGGGGTGCCCGCCGCGGCTGCGGCGGCGAGGCGGTTGATGCCGGGCCGGAGTGCGAAGACCGACAACAGCAGGGTGAGGAGTGTCAGCCAGAACTTGATGACGACCCAGCGGTGTCTGGCCAGCCCCCACGGCGTGCCCAGCGACAGCACCAGCCCGCTGAGCAGCGACATCAACGCGATGGGGAGGACCAGCCAGTCACCGAAGACCTTCATCGCACGGTAGGCGGCCGTCGCCATAGCGGGCGAGCCGGTGGTGTAGCCGGTGAGACCGAGCGCGAGCAGCCCCAAGGTGAGGCCGAGCCAGCTGACGGATACGGCGACATGGAGGACGAGAACGGCCCGGCGGGCCGGACGGCTGAGCTGCTGCATACCGTCCACGGTCGTCTTCCGCGCCCCGCGGTACATCTGCCGGCGGGAGTATCAGCGCCTACGCGGGCTTGAGTACGTACGTCCGGCGTATGGTGCCGGCGGCAACCCGTTCCCGGACCGTACGCGGCCGGTCGTAGCAGCCGGTCGTAGCCATCCCCGGTTCCGTCCGTGCCTTCCGCCGGACAGCCCCCTTAGGCTCCGGGGCATGAGCAAGCTGCATCTGTTCGACATGGACGGGACCCTGCTCTACGGGTCCGCGGCCGCCGTCGAGATCTCCCGCCGGCTCGGGCTGGAGCGGGAGATCGCCGAGCTGGAACGGGGATTTGCCGCGGGTGAGCTGACGCCCGTGGAGTTCGCGCAGCGGGCATGTGAACTATGGGCAGCCGAGCTGACCGAACTTCAGGTGGCCGCGGCCTTCGAGGGTGCCCCCTGGCTGACCGGAATCCAGGAGGTCTGGGCGGACATCCGGGCGCGCGGCGAACGGTGCGCGGTGGTCTCCCTGTCGCCGGCCTTCTTCGTCGAACGGCTGCTGGCCTGGGGCGCCGACACGGCGCACGGCTCACGCTGGCCCGCGGTGCCCATTCGGCAGGCGGTGGACCCGGCCGGCATCCTCTCGTCGGCGGCGAAGGTGCGGATCGCGGACGAACTCTGCGTGCAGTACGGGTTCACCCGGGCCGACTGTGTCGCATACGGCGACTCCATGTCGGACACCGAACTGTTCGCGGCAGTTCCGCAGTCCGTTGCCGTGAATGCGGATCACCATGTGAGTGACCTGGCCTCATATGCGTACGCGGGACGGGATCTGCGTGAGGCATACGAACTGATCCGTACCGGCCGGTAATTCTGGCGTCGCCGGCGGAATCACCCGCTGTATCCAGTGAAATAGAGCTCTGTGGGAAGGATCACTGATATCGCCGGGCCGCGCGGCGTGCTTCAAGATCAGGTCTTGTGGTTTCAACCGCTGCCGGTATGGTCGACTCCGGCTTGGCGGAGTCAAGGCTTCCGCGAGTGCACGAAGGTGCCGGGCAAAGCTCGTCAGCCTAGCGGCGAAGAGGCCCTCGATACCCAGACTTCCGGCAATTTGTCCGGTGGGTGAGCAGGGGTGGCATGCTGCTGGCGCGGCATCTGCTCCGCATTGTCGCGAGGACGTGAGATTTGTCCGCTTTGGAGGATGTTGCCGGGATCGCTTGAGACGATTAACAATTCCGGGGCAGGGCGGGGGAATTCCGGGCAGTTCCGATCATGGAAGTGCGAAGACAACCGAAAGACGTTCGAGGCGAGGCAGACCATGGACGCTCCGACCACCACGTCGGCCGATAACGGCTCTTCCGGCGGGAACAGTGGAGATTGGGGTTGGTTCACTCCGTCGGCGAAGAAGTCCTCCGGAGAACCGCAGGAGCGGCAGAACAGCCAGGACCGGCAACAGGGCCAGGACGGCCAGGCCGAAACCGACGAGCGGGGTGCACCCCACGATCGCGGCGAGTACAGAGATCGCCATGAGCGGCAGGAAAGAGCGGAGCGGAACGACCGGGAGCACATACCCAGTCGTCCGGTCAATCCGATCCGGCCCGTAGGCACCGCGGCCGAGCGTGAGCGCGAGACGGAGCCGCCGCAGGCCGCGCAGCCGCGGCCCGCCGAGGCGGCCCGACAGCACGCCGCCCCCTCCTCCACCGGGTACCCCGCCGCCACTTCCCATCCGGGTCAGTCCACCGCGGCACCCGGGTACACCGCCTCCGCCTACACGACACCGCGCGACGAGGCCGAGCCCACGCCCACCCCGCACGCCGATCCGTTCCAGGGCAGCTGGCCGGTCTGGGAGCGGGTGTCCGCCCCGGAACCCGAGCCCGAGCCCGTACACGAATCGGCGCGCGCCACGCAGGCGCAGGCCGCAGCGGACAGCGCCCCCACCGGAGCCGCACCCGTCCAGGAACCGGCGGTCCGGACCTCGGCCACCCAGCCACCGCCCTTCCAGGCACCGACTGTCCGAGCCCCGGCCGCCCAGGCGCCGACTGTCCAGACACCGCCCGCCCAGGCGTCACCGGCCCACGCGCCGGCCGGCCAGAACGAGGCACCCGCTGCCTCTGTCTTCGCCCCCGAGGCGCGTCCCGCCGCTCCCGCCCCCGAGGCCTCCCTCGACGCGATGCAGCAGGCCTCGGCCTCCTCGTCCACACCCCCCTCTCCCGACGCGGTACTCATCCGTCGAACCATGGCGGAGATCGAGCCCGTGGCCGACAAGGTCACCTCGTACTTCTATGCGCTGCTCTTCGTCCAGCACCCCGATCTGCGGGCACTGTTCCCCGCCTCGATGGACACCCAGCGCGACCGGCTCTTCAAGGCGTTGCTCACCGCCGCCCAACATGTCGACGACGGCGAGGTGCTCACTGCCTATCTTTCGAACCTCGGCCGCGGTCACCGCAAATACGGCACCCTGCCCGACCACTACCCGGCGGTCGGCGAATGCCTGCTCGCCTCGCTCGGGCGCTATGCGACGTCCAGCTGGGGGCCGGAGACCGAGGCCGCGTGGGTGCGCGCGTACACCGCGATCTCGCAGATCATGATCGATGCGGCGGCCGCGAACGAGGCCGTGGCCCCTGCGTGGTGGCAGGCCGAGGTCGTCTCGCACGAGCTGCGTACCCCCGACATCGCGGTGGTGACGGTCCGCCCCGACCAGCCCTACCCGTTCCTCGCGGGCCAGTACACCAGTGTGGAAACCCCCTGGTGGCCGCGGGTCTGGCGGCACTACTCCTTTGCCTGTGCACCGCGCTCCGACGGCCTGCTCTCGTTCCACGTCAAGGCGGTGCCGGCCGGCTGGGTCTCCAACGCCATGGTCCACCGCGCCCGTCCCGGCGACGTCATCCGGCTCGGTGCACCCGGCGGCTCGATGACGGTCGACCACACCACGCGCAACGGTCTGCTGTGCGTCGGCGGCGGCACCGGCATCGCGCCGCTGAAGGCCTTGGTCGAGGACGTCGCGGAACACGGCATCCACCGCCCCGTGGAGGTGTTCTACGGCGCCCGCAGTGACCATGACCTCTACGACCTCGACACCATGCTGCAGCTGGAGCAGGCCCATCCCTGGCTCTCCGTCCGCCCGGTCGTGGCGACCGGACCCGCGGCCCGTGGCGGGACGAGCAGCGAAACCGGACAACTTCCGGACGCAGTGCGGCAATACGGGCCGTTCCGGGAATACGACGCCTATCTTTCCGGGCCGCCGGGGTTGATCCGCAGCGGTGTGGACGCTTTGGTGGGGGTCGGCGTCCCGGCCGATCGCATACGGCACGACTCCGTGGAAGAGCTGGTGCCGGCAGGAGACTGAGGCTGAGGCTCGGCGGCGCAGGGCGAATCCGGTCCAACAGGGGAGAGGTCGGGCATGGCGCAGCAGGAACGCCCCGGGAGCGACGGCGAGCACCTGGTTCAGCAGAGGCTCGGTACCACCGAGCGCGCAGACCGTTTCTACGGGGACCAGGTCCTGGACCATCTCAACGTCCGTATGCAGGAGTTCGTGGCCCGACAGGAGATGTTCTTCCTGGCCACGGCCGACCGGCACGGTGAATGCGACTCGTCGTTCCGGGCCGGGCCGCCCGGTTTCGTCCAGGTGCTCGACGACCGGACGCTGGCGTATCCGGAATACCGTGGCAACGGTGTCATGGCGTCCATCGGCAACATCTCGGAGAACCCGCGCCTGGGCATCATGATGATCGACTTCACCCGTGACCGCATCGGGCTGCACATCAACGGACGCGCCCGGGTCGTCATGGACGAAGAGATGCGGGCGCACCACGACGACCTCCCGGTCGACCCGGTCCCCGGGCGGCGCGCCCAGCTGTGGGTCACGGTCGAGGTCGAAGAGGCGTACATCCACTGCGCCAAGCACATCCCGCATCTGCAGAAGGTCCCGGCGCAGCAGCGCGGGGCGCGGGCCTGGGGCACCGATGACGTCAAGCGCAAGGGCGGGGACTTCTTCGGCGCGGCGGCCGAGGCGGGTGAGCGGCCGCCCTTCCGGCGCACGGCGCACCGGAACGAACACCTCCGTGGCGGACTGCACGAGGACATCGAGGACGTGGTGTACCAGGACGCCGCTCCGGTGCCCGCCGCCACGTCTCGTGCCGCACAGACCGGCCCGACGCCCGGCGCCGGGCCCCGGGTGGCCGGCCGGGAGGATGTCGTCGAGGAGCTGAATGCGGAGTTCCTCGACCGGGTCGAGCAGGTGCTCGCCCGGGCCCGGCCCCGCGGGCCGGTGGAGGACGACCCCGCCTTCCGGGGATGGTTCGGCCGACGCGACGCCTGAGCCGGCGCCGGCCCGCGCCCGTGGTTCGTCAGCCCAGGTCGGGGGCGTGCATCGCCCGTACGCCCTCGATATTGCCGTCCAGGTAGTGCCGTAGCGACAGGGGTACGACCTCGACGGAGGCGATGCCGACACGGGTGAAGGGCACCCGCACGATCTCGTAGTCCCCGCAGGGTTCGTCGACCTCGGGGCCGTGTCGGCGGGAGAGGTCCATGGAGTCGAGCCGGCAGACGAAGAAGTGCTGCACCTTCACGCCGTCCACCCCGCCGTCGCTGAAGTGCTCGACGGTGTCGACGAAGACCGGCACCACGTCCTTGATCTTCGCGCCCAGCTCTTCGTCCAGCTCCCGGTGGAGGGCGTCGATGACCGTGGCGTCCTCGGGCTCGACACCGCCGCCCGGAGTGATCCAGTACGGTGCCCGGCCCGGCTTGGTGCGCTTGATGAGAACGAGGTCCGCTCCGTCCAGCAGAATCGCGCGGGCGGTGCGTTTGACGACTGGCCGTACGTTCATAGGGGACAGATGCCGCAGCCGAGGCCTGGTGAAACCCGTGCCTCGCTCACCAGGCGGTCGCGGCCCGCAGCAGCCACTCATGCGCCCGCGCGATATGCGGCAGCCCGAGCGTCCCGTGCCGTACGGCCAGGAAGTAGGTCCGTAGCGGAGGTACCGGCGGGTCGAGCAGGGCGACGATCTCGCCGCTGTCCAGCGCGTCGGCGCACAGATAGCGGGGCAGTACGGCGATCCCCGCACCGGCCGCCACGCAGGACAGCACCGCCCGGAGGTCGGCAGCGATCACGGCGGCGGAGGCAGCGGGCTTGGCGTCGAAGACCGCGGACCAGTAGCGGGAGATCAGCGGCAGGCTTTCGTGGACCTCGACGAGCGGCACGGGATCCAGCACCCGCGCGCCCCCTGCCTGCAGTTCCGCGAGTCCTCCCAGTTGGTCCACCCATAACGGCGCGGCGATCAGTACATGCTCCTCGTCGCACAGCGGGGTGGCGGTGAGCAGTCCGCCACGGGGTCGGGCCGTGCTGACCGTCAGATCGTGATGGCCGGAGGACAGGCCGGTCAGCAGCTCCTCCGCGGAGCCGAAGGCGGTGCGTATGGACAGGCCCTGGGCGATCAGCGGGGTCAGTGCGGGGAGTGCGCGCTCGGCGAGGAACTCCGGGGGGCCGGCGAGATGCAGGGTGCGGGTGACGGAGTCCCGGTCCAGGCCGGCCTCGGTGATCTCGGTGAGCGCGTCCAGATGCGGCGCGACTTTGTGCGCGAGTTCATCGCCGATGGTGGTGGGGGTGACGCCGCGGGCGTAACGCAGGAAGAGCGGGCGGCCCAGCTGGCGTTCCAGCGCCCGGATCTGGCTGGTCACCGCGGGCTGGGAGAGGCCGAGTAAGGCCGCGGCGCGAGTGAAGGAGCCGGCTCGGTGCACGGTGACGAAGGTGCGCAGCAGGGCCAGATCCATCGCGTACCTCCTGCGCCCCTCGGAAGCCTGGTCGCGGGCCAACTATAAATTTGTCGATAGGGCTGTGTCGCTAGCGTGATTGGACACTGACGCACAGTCAACTAGCCTTGTTCGAGCGGTCGTTTCACGTGGAACATTTGGTTTCACGTGAAACGCGTGGGCTCGAGCCACGTGGAACCGCAGGCCGGCAGGGTGACGAGGGGGGATACCCTGCCGGCCTTCATTTGCTCTTCAGGTGCGCCGGGCGCAAGGCTCACTCGTTTTGTTCGAGCCGTTCCGCCGCGTGCAGTTCATGTTGTGTGTGCAGATCATCCCGGTCGGTTGGGTCAGTTCCGCGTGGCGGAGTCCAGTGCCCGGGTGACGTCCGCGATCAGGTCCTCCGGCTCCTCGATGCCGACGGAGAAGCGGATGAAGCCTTCCGGCACCGCGTCGCCGCCCCAACGGGCCCGGCGCTCGGCGCTGGACCGCACGCCCCCGAAGCTCGTCGCGTCGTCCACCAAGGTCAGCGCCGCCAGGAACCGCTCCGCGCAGGCCTTGTCGGGCAGCGTGAAGGACACCACGGAGCCGAAGCAGCCAGGGCGCATCTGCCGGGCTACGAGCGCGTGGGCCGGGTCGGACGGAAGCCCGGGGTGGCGCAGGCCGGTGACCTCGGGTCGGTCGGCCAGCGCGGCGGCCAGCGCCAGAGCGCCCGCCGACTGCTGGCGGACGCGCAGCGCGAGCGTGGCGAGCGAGCGATGCGCGAGCCAGCTCTCCATGGGGCCGGGGACCGCGCCCACGGTCTTGCGCCACAGCCGTACGGCATCGGCCAGCGCGGCATCACGGGTACTGGCGTATCCCAGCAGGACATCGCCATGGCCGGTCAGCGCCTTGGTGCCGCTGGCCACCGAGAAGTCCGCGCCGAGTGCGAGCGGCCGCTGGCCGAGTGGGGTGGCGAGGGTGTTGTCGACGGCGACCAGTGCGCCGCGACGGTGGGCCTCGTCGGACAACCGCTGGATGTCGCAGACGTCGAGGCCGGGGTTGGAGGGTGACTCGATCCACAGCAGCCGGGCGCCGTCCAGGGCATCGAGCTGTGCGTCGTGCGCCGTCGGCGCCGTACGGACCTCGATGCCGTAGCTCTCCAGGCGGGTCCGGACGGCCGGCAGTAACTGGTAGCCGTCGCTGGGGAGCACCACGGCGTCGCCGGTGCGCAGTTGCGAGAAGAGGACAGCCGTGACGGCTGCCATTCCGGAGGCGAAGGTGACGGTATGGGTGGTTTCCTCCGGCAATTCGAGCTCGCCGATGGCCTGTTCCAGACGGGTCCAGGTCGGGTTGGCGTCGCGGCCGTACGTATACGGGCCGACGGCATCGCCGGGAAGGTGGTAGTGGGCCGCGAACACCGGCCCGGGGAGCGTCGGCTCGTATGCCTCGGGCTCCGGAAGCCCGGCCCGTACGACGCGGGTGCCGTCGCCCGTCATGCGCACTCCTTGGCGCGCGACCCGTGCCGGTCCCGCGGGGCGGGCGGGGCGTCGTGCGCTGGCGCGCGGGCCGCGACCACGGCGCGGGACGTGAGCGCGGTACGGACCGCTGCCAGCAAGCCCTCGCTCGCGGTCTCGATCATCTCCAGGCACTCCTCGAATCCGGCGAAGCCGCCGTAATGCGGATCGGGTACGTCCAGGTCACCCGTGAGGTCGGAGTCGGAGAGGAGGCCGGGGAGCTCCCCCGAGCCGGCGTCCGCCGCCGCGCCCGGGGCGTACGAGCGCAGCAGCCGGACCTTGTCGGCGTCCTGCTCGGTGGGGGCGAGGCTGCGCAGTGCGCGCAGATGGCCGGAGTCGAGCGCGATGACCAGGTCGAGCCGGTCGAACCAGGAGGCGCGGAACTGCCGGGCGGTGTGGGCGTGTGCGTAGCCGCCCGCGCGCAGTACGGCGACCGTGCGCGGGTCGGCTCCGTCGCCCTCGTGCCAGCCGCCGGTGCCGGCGCTGTCGACCTCGACCAGACCGTCGAGTCCGTCCTCCGCGAGGTGGGCGCGGAAGACGGACTCCGCCATCGGCGACCGGCAGATGTTGCCGGTACACACGAAGCAGATGCGGAACGGGGCGTTCAAAGGTCAGTCCTCATCGGGAAGGATCACGTGCATCGCCCAGGCCACGATGGAGACGATCACGCCGCCGACCAGTGCCGCCCAGAAGCCGCCCACATGGAACGCGAGGTCGGCCTTGCCGGCGAGCCAGGAGGTGAGCAACAGCATCAGGGCATTCACGACCAGCGTGATCAGGCCGAGGGTGACGATGAACAGGGGGAAGGAAAGCAGCTTCACCACGGGCTTGACGATGAAATTGACCAGCCCGAAGATCAGCGCGACCAGGATCAGGGTGAGTATTTTGCGGCCGGTGTTCTCACCGGTGAGCGTGATGTCCTTGAGCAGCCAGATGGCCACGGCAAGCGCCGCGGCGTTGGCGATCGTCTTGACCAGAAAATGCTTCATGGTGAGATCGTCGCAGACGATTCTGAACTATCGAGGGGTGCGAACGGCATGAAGGCTTTCCGACTGGATGAGCTGGAAGCGGAGCGGGCCGCGAACGACGGTGCATATCTGCAGTTCGTCCGGGAACGCAACATGTCGGTCGGGCTGTATGCGCTGGACGCGGGCAGTATCGATCCGCAGCAGCCGCACGCCCAGGACGAGGTGTATCTCGTGGTCAGCGGCCGCGCGGCGATCACCGTCGGGACGGAGACGGAGTCGGTGGCGCGCGGCAGCGTGGTCTATGTACCGGCCGGGGTGCCCCACAAGTTCCACCACATCAGCGAGGACCTCCGGGTGATGGTGGTCTTCTCTCCTCCTGAGAGCTAAGGGACGGCCCCCGGGACCCGTAGGGGAAGGGTCAGGGGCGGGTGGGGGCTGCGCGGCCCCCGCGGCAGCGGTCCGCGTCCTAGCATCGTGAGGGAAGGGAACGGAAGCGGGCGGCGGCCGACACGCAGCACGCGGAACGAACCCTCGGCGCGACATACGGCGCAGCAGGCGGACAACGCAACGGACAGATGGCGCGGTGCACACAGCGACAGCGCGACAGACAGAAAGCAGGGCAGAGCAGTGGCTGGTAAGGGGATATTCACAGGGCTTCCGTGGTGGGTCACCTGGGTCGTGGTGCCCGTCATCCTGATCGTTGTCTTCGGCGGACTGATTGCCACCGCGCTCGGCATCCTGATCGGCCTGCTGTTCAAGGTCCTCATCGCGGCGGCGCTGATCGCCGGAGCCATCTACCTGGTCCGCAGGTTCACCGGCTCCTCCTCGTCCTCGTCCAAGAGCGACTGGTAAGCCGCAGACCGGGACGGCCGGCCTCACCCCCTCGTCAGCCCCGTCCCCGTCCGACCCCACGGCCCGCGCGTCGCACCCTGCCTCACCGGCTGACGTCTGACTCCGCACGCCCCGCGCGGGCCGTCCCACACTCACGGCAGCCTTCGGGCATCACGGCATCACGCGGCGGTCGCCGCGCTTACGGCACTACATGGCAGTGGCCGCGTGCGGGGTGGCCCGACCCACACGACGCAACTGACACGCTCGACCGACCGCAACCGGCTCCCTGCATCGGCTCACCGCACCGGCTCACCCCGCCGATTCACCAACGCTCGCGAGCCGCAACCGATGCACCCACACCCCCCCGGGCCTCACCGCCACGACTCACCAACACCGACAGGCCACCAACGACTCACCACCACCCACCGGCCATCACCGACTCACCGACACCATCACGTCCGATCGACACCGCCCCAAATCGCCCAAGGGTGGCGCAATCGATTTCGATGTCGAATCCATCCCGCCCACTCAAGTCCACACATGCACCAGGTGAGGTAACTCCCCGAATTTCCCCTTACCGCCCGGATCGACCGAGTTAGAGTGCGGCGCGCAGGCGTCTTCCGGATGGTGGTATTCCGGAAATTCGAGTGAGGCGAGACCGGTCCGGGCGGCATCGCGGGGCCTGGGAGACGCGCGCGGTTGCGGGAGTGGGTCCCGTGACCGGGGCCCGTGCCCCACTGCGAGCGGATCTGGGGGTTGGCATTGTCAGTTGTGAATGGCGAATCCGCCGCTCATCCCACCTTGATCGGATCGGTGCAGCGGGCCCTCCGGCTGCTGGAAGCGGTGGGCGCGCATCCTGGCGGTGCGCCCGCCAAGCAGCTCGCCAGGGAAACCGGGCTGCCGCTGCCGACGACCTACCACCTGCTGCGGACCCTGACGCACGAGGGCTATCTGCACCGTGAGCAGGGCGTGTTCGTCCTCGGTGCGGCGGCCGAGGCCATCGGCCGGGCCGGGGCCGGGTGCCGGCAACGGGCACAGATCTCCGAAGCCCTGGCGGTGGCCGGGCGGGAACTGCATGCCGCCGTCTACTTCGCTGTCTACCGCGAGGGTGAAGTCGAGGTGGTGGCGGTCACCGACGATCCGGCGCGGCCGCCCGTGGAGGAGTGGGTCGACTTCCGCACCACAGCCCATGCTCATGCGATGGGGCAGTGTCTGCTCGCGCAGCTTGACGAGGCATCCAGGAAGGAGCATCTTGCGCGCTATCCCGTCCAGTCGATAACGCCCTTTTCTGTGCGAACTGAGGACGATTTGCTGCACCGCTTGGATACAGTGCGTCGCGGTCAAGTCGCTTATGAGCGTCAGGAATATGCCCTTGGCACGGTGTGTGCAGCCATCCCCATTCAGGTCGGGGCGGCCTCTGCTGCGCTGGCGATTTCCTTGCCCGCGAACGAACTGCATCGATTGCGGTCCGTTACAGACCGACTACGGAAAATGGCGGAGGCGACACTAACGACACTCGCCTTCTCTATCAGTATCTGAAAACTCACTCCTTGTGATCTGCTGGCACGTGGCAGACGATGGCGCCAATAGGGCTACGGGGGATGTTTCCCGGCCATCTCCGATCAAGTGCGGGGCAGTGGTTGATGACCGACACAGTTCAGGCAGAAGTGATCATGAGCTTCGTCGTCTCGGATGAGCTTGCGTTCCGGATTCCGGTGGAGCTGGACTTCGCGAGCGCCGATCCCTTCGCCGTCCGCCTCACCTTCGATCTGCCCGGCGATGCCCCCGTGACCTGGGCGTTCGGCCGGGAGTTGCTGCTCGACGGGCTGAGTCGACCGTCCGGTGAGGGCGATGTGCGTATCGAGCCGGCCTCCCCTGAGCACCTCAGCGACGTCTTCATCAGCCTTCAAGTCGGCTCCGAGCGTGCGCTGTTCCGGGTGAGCGCGGCACCGCTGGTGGCCTTCCTGGACCGTACGGACCGGCTCGTACCCCTCGGCAAGGAAGAGGTCTGCGACACCCTGGAGGCCGTACTCGACCGGATCCTCACCGAGGCCCCGGCCGGCTGAGTTCGGCCAGCCGACCCCGCCCGTGCGCCCAGCCCCGACGGCGTTCTCCCTCAACTCCGCCCCCGCACCGACCGTCCAAGCCGGAGCCATAGCGGGTACGCAGGTCATCCCGCGTACCCGTCCGCCTCTCCCCGCCTGGGCCGCGCACCCTCCCGCCCGCGGTCACCCTCACCGCTTGCGTCGTCTGCCGTGTCCCCCGCGCCGCCGCTTCGGGCCGGCCGTGGCGTCCGCCAGCCCTCCGGCGGCAATCGGCTCCCCGGTGTGCGTACCGGCTCCCGAGCCTTCTCCCTCTCCCGACCTGTCCGCGACCTCGGCCAGGCCCGGCTCCCTGCGGTCCGCGGAGACGACCAGCGCCGCCAGCAGCGTCGTCAGCGGTACCGCGGCGACCAGTCCGATGCTGCCCACCAGCGTGCGGACGATCTCCTCCGCGACCACTTCGCTCGTGGCGACCGTGCCGACGCTGCTCTGTGCGATCGAGAACAGCAAAAGCAAGGGCAGTGCCGCGCCCGCGTAAGCCAGCACGAGGGTGTTGACGACGGACGCGATGTGATCCCGGCCGATCCGCATCGCGGCGCCGTACAGCTTGCGCCAGCCGGCCGACGGGTCCGCCTCCTTGAGCTCCCAGACCGCGGCGGTCTGTGTCACGGTCACATCGTCGAGCACACCGAGCGATCCGATGATGATCCCCGCCAGCAGCAGGCCGCGGATCTCGATGTCCGGGAAGAGGCCGTGCACCAGTCCGGTGGTGTCGTCCGTATTGCCGGTCAGCAGCGCCCAGTTGATGAACACCGACCCGAGCAGCCCGATCAACAGCAGTGACGCCAGGGTGCCGAGCACGGCCACCGACGTGCGAGCCGTCAGCCCATGGCACAGATACAGCGCGATCAGCATGATCGCGCTGCCCCCCACCACCGCCACCACCAGCGGGTTGGAGCCCTGCAGGATCGCCGGGAGGATGAACAGCGTCAGGACCACGAAGCTGGCCGCCAGCGCCACCAGCGCGAGGACGCCGCGCAGCCGGCCGACGAGCACCACCGCGAGGGCAAAGATCGCCGCCAGCACCCACATCGGGACCGACCGGTCGACGTCGCTGACCGCGTACTGCAGTTCCTTCGGTGCCTTGGGGGAGTACGACACCACCACGTCCTGGCCGGTGGTGTAGTGGCGCAGGGCGTCCGGCGTGACCACCGTCTTGAAGGTGCGCCCGGCGTTCTCCCCCGTGGTGACCTCGATCGTCGCCTGCTGACAGGGCTTGCCCTTGTCCGCTCCCCCGGTCGGTGGTTGCCCGCCCGGCGACGGCGGCTGGGGTTGCTGCTCGGCATGGACGTCCGCGCAGTTCACCTCCGCCACTTTGGTCACTCTGGCCCGCTCGGTGGGCTGGTCGAAGCCGACACCGGACGGTTTGTGGGGTGGTGCACCGCCGGGCCAGAGCACGAGCAGACCGACGGCAACCGCGGCGGCGAAGGGGATCAGCACCGCCGCGATGACTCTGCGCAGATGCCGGGAGACGGGCGCGGCAGGACCGTGGCCGTGGGAGTGGCCGTGGGAGTGCGGCGCGGAATGGTGGTGGGACCCGTGAGGAGGCACCGCCCGATCATCGCAAGAAATCCGGGCCCCCTGTTCACCGTGGCGGACTGGCCGCTACCGTGGTGACACCTTTGCAATCGCGGGAGCTCGGAGCACCGGGCTGAGAGGGCGCTGACCTTCGTCCCAGCGGCGTTTCACGTGAAACGCCCATGGACGGAAGCCGCTGCGTCGACCGCCGAACCTGTTACCGGGTAATGCCGGCGTAGGGAGTTGGGTCATATGACTCTGCAGGATGCACGCACGCCCGAAAACGGTGCCGGCGACGGCAACGAGCCGCAGATCGGCTGGCACAAGGGCTATGTCTCCGGATCGCGCCCGGACCTTCGGGTTCCGGTGCGACGGGTGCATCTCACCAATGGCAAGGACGTGACGCTCTACGACACGTCAGGGCCATACACCGACCCCAATATCGAAACCGATGTCCGCCGCGGCCTGGCGCCGCTGCGGGAGAACTGGATCATCGGCCGCGGCGACACCGAGGAGTACGCGGGCCGCCCCATGCGTCCGGAGGACGACGGCCTCAAGCACACCTCCCCGCGCGGCGGCCTCAAGAACCTCGACGCGGTCTTCCCGGGCCGCCCCCGACAGCCGCGCCGTGGCCGCGACGGCGCCGCGGTCACCCAGCTCGCCTATGCGCGGCGCGGGGAGATCACCGCGGAGATGGAGTACGTCGCGGTCCGCGAGAAGGTCACCCCCGAGTTCGTGCGCGACGAGATCGCGGCCGGGCGCGCGGTGCTGCCGTCGAACATCAACCACCCGGAGATCGAGCCGATGATCATCGGCAAGAACTTCCTGGTGAAGGTGAACGCCAACATCGGTAATTCGGCGGTCACCTCCTCCATCGAGGAGGAGGTGGAGAAGATGACCTGGGCGACCCGCTGGGGCGCCGACACGGTCATGGACCTCTCCACCGGCCGCAACATCCACACCACCCGCGAGTGGGTGCTGCGCAACTCCCCCGTCCCCATCGGCACCGTCCCCCTCTACCAGGCGCTGGAGAAGGTCGACGGCAAGGCCGAGGAGCTGACCTGGGAGATCTACAAGGACACCGTCATCGAGCAGGCCGAACAGGGCGTGGACTACATGACGGTGCACGCCGGCGTGCTGCTCCGTTACGTCCCGCTCACGGCCCGCCGTAAGACCGGCATCGTCTCCCGCGGCGGCTCGATCATGGCGGCCTGGTGCCTGGCGCACCACAAGGAGTCGTTCCTCTACACGCACTTCGAGGAGCTCTGCGAGATCCTCGCCTCCTACGACGTCACCTACTCACTCGGTGACGGTCTGCGCCCCGGCTCCATCGCGGACGCCAACGACGAGGCGCAGTTCGCGGAGCTGCGGACGCTCGGCGAGCTGAACACCGTCGCCAAGCGGCACGGCGTGCAGACGATGATCGAGGGCCCCGGGCATGTCCCGATGCACAAGATCAAGGAGAACATCGACCTCCAGCAGGAGATCTGCGAAGAGGCGCCGTTCTACACTCTCGGCCCGCTGACCACCGACATCGCGCCCGCCTACGACCACATCACCTCCGGTATCGGCGCGGCGATGATCGCCTGGTGGGGCACCGCGATGCTCTGTTACGTCACGCCCAAGGAGCACCTGGGTCTGCCGGACCGCGACGACGTCAAGACCGGCGTGATCACGTACAAGATCGCGGCCCATGCGGCGGACCTGGCCAAGGGCCACCCGGGCGCCCAGGAATGGGATGACGCGCTCTCCGACGCACGCTTCGAGTTCCGCTGGGAGGACCAGTTCAACCTGGCTCTCGACCCGGACACGGCCCGTGCCTTCCACGACGCGACGCTGCCTGCCGAGCCGGCGAAGACGGCGCACTTCTGCTCGATGTGCGGGCCGAAGTTCTGCTCGATGAAGATCAGTCGGAGCATCACCGAGCAGTTCGGCGGGGAAGCGGACGCGACGCCCGAGGAGGTCGAGGCGGGGATGCTGGAGAAGTCCAAGGAGTTCGCCGCCGCAGGGAACCGGGTGTACCTGCCGCTGGCCGACTGACCCGGCCTCGCCGGTCGCGCTGTCCGGGCGGGGAAACCTCCTGTGTTCCCGCCCGGACAGCGTGGCCAGTTCCGGTGCGCGGCCACGCCGGACGACGACCCCACCCGCTACGTCCCCCGCCGGAGCACCTCACCCGAGAGCCGTATCCCGACCC
>NZ_SDIG01000069.1:0-31006 GCF_004122755.1 Streptomyces sp. TM32 | reverse complement strand
TCGTACCGAAACGGCCATCGGTGGCCCGCCCCCACTCAGCGTCACGTACTCCACCCACGGGAGGGGACGGGCCGGAGCGGGTGGGTGTCCGGACGTAAAGCGAAGCAGTCCGGACACCCACCCGCGGAGGCCCGTCACCGCACCCCACAGCCCCGCGCAGCGGCACCGCCCGCCGCAGGCGCCACGGCGATCAACCCCCACGGCGGGACAGCCGACAACGTGGGAAGTCAGTCCTTCGCAACGCGGCGGCGCGCACGCAGGCCGATTCGTTCGTCCGTGGCCACCGAGGTGGCTCCCGCCCCCGTGGTGACCGTTTCGTAGACGGCGAGGATGTCGGCGCCGACGGTCGACCAGTCGAAGCGGCGGACATGGCGGCTGCCGCGTTCGCGCAGTTCGGCGAGGCGGGCGGGGTCGCCGAGGAGGCGGACCGCGGCGGCGGCGAGCGCATCGGCGTCCTCGTTGGCGAACAGTTCTCCGGCCTCGCCCTGGTCCAGGACCTGGGCGAAGGCGTCGAGGTCGCTGGCCAGCACGGGGGCCCCGGCCGACATCGCCTCGACAAGGATGATGCCGAAGGATTCGCCGCCCGTGTTGGGCGCGACGTAGACATCGACGCTGCGCAGCAGCCGGGCCTTGTCCTCGTCGCTGACCATGCCGAGGAATTCGACCCGGGAGCGCATCTCGGCGGGCAGCGCCGCGACGGCCTCCTCCTCGTCGCCGCGTCCGGCGACCAGCAGCCGGGCGTCGGGGACCTCGGCGAGGATCGCGGGCAGCGCCTTCATCAGGACCGGCAGGCCCTTGCGCGGTTCGTCGATCCGGCCGATGAAGCCGATCGTGCGGCCCTGCCACTCCGCCTTGGGCTCGGCCGAGGCGAAGAAGTCGACGTCCACGCCGTTGGGGATGACCACCGCATCGCCGCCGAGGTGTTCGACGAGGGTGCGGCGGGCGTATTCGCTCACCGCGATGCGTGCCCTGATCTTCTCCAGCGCGGGCTGCAGGATCGGGTAGGCCGCGATCATCGCCCGGGAGCGCGGGTTGGACGTGTGGAAGGTCGCCACGATCGGGCCCTGGGCCGCCCAGCAGGTGAGCAGGCCCAGCGAGGGTGAGGCCGGCTCATGGATGTGGATGACGTCGAAGGCGCCGTGCTGGAGCCAGCGGCGCACCCGGGCCGCGGAGAGCAGTCCGAAGTTGAGGCGGGCGACCGAGCCGTTGTACGGGACCGGCACGGCGCGGCCCGCCGAGACGACGTACGGCGGCAGCGGGGTGTCGTCATCGGCCGGGGCGAGGACGGAGACCTCGTGGCCGAGCCGGATGAGGTGGTCGGCCAGGTCCCGGATGTGGAACTGGACGCCTCCGGGGACGTCCCAGGCGTACGGGCAGACGATGCCGATCTTCACGCCTGCTCCGTTCCGGGGGCGGTGGCCCCGCCCGGTGTGCCGGGCCGCTTGCGCGGCTCCAGATCGGCGAGCCAGAGCCGCTGCAGCATGTGCCAGTCCTCGGGGTGGTCGGCGATGCCGGAGGCGAAGGCGTCGGCGAGCCTCTGGGTCATCTCGGCGGCCTTCTCGGTGCGGGTGCCGGTCTCCGGGACCTCGATCTCGGGGTGGACGCGACCGCGCATGACGGGGGTGTCGTCGTACCAGAGGGTGACCGGCAGCAGCATGGCGCCGGTCTGTACGGCGAGCATCGCGGGGCCGACCGGCATCTTCGTCGCCTCGCCGAAGAACTTGACCTCCATCCCCGAGCTGGACAGATCGCGGTCGGCGACCAGGCAGACCAACCCGCCGCCGCGCAGCCGGCGGGCGAGCGTGCCGAAGGCGGCGCCGCCGGTGTGCGGAAGCACCTCCATGCCCAGGCCCTCGCGGTAGGCGACGAAGCGGTCGTAGAGGCTCTCGGGCTTGAGGCGTTCGGCGACGGTGGTGAAGGGGGTGTT
The DNA here is from genome assembly GCF_004122755.1 of Streptomyces sp. TM32. Lineage (NCBI taxonomy): Bacteria > Bacillati > Actinomycetota > Actinomycetes > Kitasatosporales > Streptomycetaceae > Streptomyces > Streptomyces sp. TM32. The sequence goes on along the minus strand of NZ_SDIG01000069.1, from coordinate 29,079 downwards.
GAGCTTGGTGGTGACCCAGACGCCCGCGAGGTCGTAGTTGCCCATGTGCGGCAGGGCGAGGACGACGCCCCGGCCGGTCTTGAGCCCGTCCTCCAGGAGGTGGATGTCCTCGGGCGTGAAACCGTCCCTTATCCGCTCCCTGCTCCAGGCCGGCAGCCGGAAGGACTCCATCCAGTAGCGCATGTACGAGCGCAGCCCGGCCCGGGAGAGCTCGGCGAGGCGCTGCGGCGAGGCGTCCGGGACCACCCGGGCGAGGTTCGCCTCCAGGCGCAGGACGCCCTTGCCCCGGCGCTTCCAGACCGTGTCGGCGATCCGCCGCCCGAGGCGTACGGCAACCCCTTCGGGAAGCTTCTTGACCGTGCTCCAGCCCAGGCCGTAGAGCGCGTCGGTGAGCTTGCCGGGGTCGAATCCCGGCAGCCCGGTCCTGCGCTCGCTCATGCCGACACCTCGCTTCGCTCGGCCTCGCACTCGCTCGGCGCGCACCTTTTGATGATGTGCTCGCTGCGCTCGCTCATGCCGACACCTCGCTTCGCCCGGCCTCGCACTCGCTCGGCGCGCACCTCTCGATGACGTGCTCGCTCATGCGCTGTTCCCCCCTTGTGCGACGGCGGCGTCGGCCTCGGCCGACTCGCGGCGTACCGTCACCACACGCTGGCCCAGGGTGACGGCGCTGCCGATGCCGACGAGCCACAGGGCGATCGGCAGCAGGATCTCGACTCCGGGCACCCCGAAGGCGTGCAGACCCGACAGGCCGCAGGCAACCAGCGTGACGACCAGCCGCTCGGCGCGCTCCACCAGGCCGTTGACGGCCACCGGCAGGCCGATGGCCTCGCCGCGGGCCTTGGTGTACGACACGACCTGGCCGCTGGCGAGGCAGAAGATCGCCATCGCACAGAGGGTGAGGCTGTCGCCACGGCCCGCGTACCAGAGGGCGAGCCCACCGAAGATCGCCGAGTCGGCGACGCGGTCGAGAGTGGAGTCGAGAAAGGCCCCCCAGCGGCTGGACCGGCCCAGCTGCCGTGCCATGTTGCCGTCGACCAGGTCGGAGAAGACGAACAGGGTGATGACGACCGTGCCCCAGAAGAACTCGCCCTGCGGGTAGAAGATCAGGGCGCCGGCCACCACGCCTCCGGTCCCGACGAGGGTGACCGCGTCCGGGCTGACGCCGATACGGATGAGCAGGGCGGCGAACGGCGTGAGAACACGCGTGAAGAAAGCACGCGCGTACTTGTTCAGCATGGCCTTCCCGGAGGTCGATACGGGCCGCGAGGTCAAGGGGCCACCGGCTGGCCCATCGTAGCCAGGCGGCCACGGGGCACCGCGAACGCATCGCGGCGCGGGGTGCATACCAGGGCTCGGGGTCGGCGGCGCGCGCCGCCGGGGCACGCCCGCGGGCTCCCGCCGGGGAGCCTTGGGAGGGCTGGTTCCCTGCGCCCCGTATGGACGCATGGTGACCTCGGTGGAAAGCTCGAATCACCGCAAAGTGTCGACCTGGAGGCGAGACACATGAGCGAGAAAACGAGCACACACCCGGGAGCCGCCCGCAGGGCATCAACGGCCGGCCAGCCCACGGACCTGCGGAATGTGGTGCTGGTCGGCCACTCCGGATCGGGAAAGACCACTCTGGTCGAGGCCCTCGCGCTGGCGTCCGGCGCAGTCAATCGCGCGGGCCGCGTCGAGGACGGCGGGTGTCTTTCCGACTACGACGACATCGAGCACCGCCAGCAACGTTCCGTACAGCTCTCCCTGGTCCCGGTGGACTGGGGCGGAATCAAGATCAATATCTTGGACACCCCCGGATACGCCGATTTCGTCGGGGAACTCAGGGCCGGTCTGCGCGCTGCGGACGCGGCCCTTTTCGTTGTCTCGGCGGCCGACGGGGTGGCGGGCGCGACCCGGATGGTCTGGGACGAGTGCGCGGCCGTCGGCATGCCGCGCGCGCTGGTCATCACGCATCTGGAGGCGTCCCGCGCCGACTTCGACGCGATGACCGAGCACTGTCGCGCCGCGTTCGGCGGCGACGACCCGGACGCCGTGCTCCCCCTGCACCTCCCGCTGTACGGGACACCCGGCGCCGACGGCCACGCCCCCGTACACGGCCTGATCGGGCTGCTCTCCCAGCGGGTCTACGACTACTCCTCCGGTGAGCGCACCGAACGCGCGCCCACGGCGGACGAGCTACCGCGGATCGAGGCGGCCCGCGCCCGGCTGATCGAGGGCATCATCGCCGAGAGCGAGGACGAGTCCCTCATGGACCGTTATCTCGGCGGCGAGGAGATGGACATCAAGACCCTCACCCGGGATCTGGAGACCGCGGTCGCCCGCGGCACCTTCCACCCCGTGCTGGCCGCGGCCCCGGCCCCCGAGGGCGCCCGGCACGGGCTGGGCACCCTGGAGTTGCTGGAGCTGATCACCGGCGGCTTCCCGACCCCGGTCGAGCGCGAGGCACCCGCCGTGACCAGCCCGGACGGCGCCCCGCGGGAGGCACTGAGCTGCGACCCCGACGGTCCGCTCGCGGCCGAGGTGGTCAAGACCTCCTCCGACCCGTACGTCGGCCGGATCTCGCTCGTACGGGTCTTCTCCGGCACCCTGCGCCCGGACGAGACGGTGCACGTCTCCGGCCACGGGCTGGAGGACCGGGGGCACGAGGACCACGACGTCGACGAGCGGGTCGGCGCGCTGTCCGCCCCCTTCGGCAAGCAGCAGCGCCCGCTGCCCCAGGCCATCGCCGGTGATCTGGCGTGTGTGGCGAAGCTGACCCGGGCCGAGACCGGCGACACCCTGTCCGACAAGGACAACCCGCTGCTGATGGAGCCCTGGACGATGCCCGACCCGCTGCTGCCGGTCGCCATCCAGGCCCACAGCAAGGCCGACGAGGACAAGCTCTCGCAGGGCCTGGCCCGGCTGGTCGCGGAGGATCCGACGATGCGCCTGGAACACCATCAGGACACCCATCAGGTGGTCCTGTGGTGTCTGGGCGAGGCGCATGTCGACGTGGCGCTGGAGCGGCTGCGGACCCGCTACGGCGTGCAAGTGGACACCGTCGCCCACAAGGTGTCGCTGCGGGAGACCTTCGCCGCCTCCTCGGCGGGCCGCGGGCGCCATGTGAAACAGTCCGGCGGGCACGGCCAGTTCGCGATCTGCGCGATCGAGGTCGAACCGCTGCCGGGCGGCTCCGGCATCGAGTTCGTCGACAAGGTCGTGGGCGGTGCGGTGCCCCGGCAGTTCATCCCGTCCGTGGAGAAGGGCGTACGCGCCCAGGCCGCGCGCGGGGTCGCCGCCGGGTATCCGCTCGTCGACATCCGCGTGACCCTGCTCGACGGCAAGGCGCACTCGGTCGACTCCTCGGACGCCGCCTTCCAGACGGCGGGCGCACTCGCGCTGCGCGAGGCCGCCGGCGACGTCCGGATCGACCTGCTCGAACCGGTGTCCGAGGTGAGTGTGATGGTTCCGGACGAATTCGTCGGCCAGGTGATGAGCGATCTGTCGGGGCGCCGCGGACGGGTCGTGGGCACCGAACAGTCGGGCGCGGGCCGCACGGTGGTGCGGGCGGAGGTGCCCGAGATCGAGATCGACCGGTACGCCATCGATCTGCGTTCCCTCTCGCACGGCACGGGGCGGTTCTCCCGCACCCACCTGCGACATGAGCCGATGCCGCCGCAACTCGCCGACAAGTGGCGGGAACAGGCCGAGAACGGCGGATAGTCAACGGCCGGCCGGCCACCACGGCAGCCGCCGTCCCGCCCAACTCCCTTGGGCCGGGCGGCGGCTGTACGCTGAGTTCCTGCCGTTGTACGCACCGTCCGACGGCGCAGGAAGAGGTCACGGGCTCGACGACAGGCTCTCAGCAGGTGTGCCGTCAGCGGAAGTCGGGAAGAGCCGCATCATCGGATGCGTGCGGTGTGGGGGGCGGTAGTGGCAGACGGCTTTGACTTCAGCCCGGGAGCGCAGGTCCCGCTCTCGGGGAGCGCCGGGCAGACGGCGGCGACCCAGGCGCTGGCCTCGGCCGCCTACCGGGACTGCCTGCTCACCAAGATCTCCGATGCGGACTCCGAATCCGGCAAGTCCGAGATCAAGAAGCCGAAACTGTCGCTGTTCGCGCCCAACCTCGGCGAGGCGTTCTCGCGGGCGGTGCAGGTGCGGATGCTCGGCGGCGACCGCAAGCCGCTCATCCAGTCCTTCGGGACCGAGCCGCAGACCATCGTCGAGCACTGTCTGTCCGCCACCCGCATCCGCAAGCAGCGCGACATCAAACTGACGCTGCTGATGGTGCTGTTCGGGGTGCTGTTCCTGCCCGGTGTGCTGCTGTGGCTGGGCGTCTTCCAGCTGCGCAAGCTGCTCTCCAAGGACGGCGCGGGCGCGGGCCTGTCCCTGATCGGCGGGCTGCTGCTGACGGTGCTGGCCGGCCTCGGCCTGATCTTCATGATCAAGCTGCCGCTCAACGGCTTCTGGCCGATGTACGGCCGCGCCATGATCATCGCCCCGATGATCGGCTGGTGGTGGGCCAAGCAGATCTGCGAGAAGACCGCGGTGGCCATGCGGGAGGCCTGGAAGGGTCTGCTGGAGGGCGGCGGGGTGGCCGCGAAGATCCCCGAGGCGGTGCCCCAGGACCCGAACCAGATCGCCGCCGAGACCCTCCGCCAGAATCTCGCCAAAATCTCCGCCGAGCAGAAGAGCAATGTCGTCTTCTACGCCGGCCCCAAGGGGATACTCGGCATGGGAACGCGCTGGGGCAGCTGGCAGCTCGCCGAGGAGCTGACGCCGGCGCCGGGAACCGCCGAGATCCACCCGTTCCGCAGCTGGGACGTCATCCGGGCCATCCACGACCGGCTGCGGCTGCTGGAGCGCAGCCCGCTGCACACCGGCGGCTTCCCCACGCCGTCCGTCCGCCACTGGATCGTCTCCCCGGTCGGCGAGAAGGCCGGCGCCGTCAGCCGCCCCGAGGGCACGCATGTCGAGGCGTTCCAGATCCGCGGGCACGAGATAGAGCGGATCTGCAACGAGCAGCAGTTCGGCAGCGGCAACCGCCACTACCTCGGCGTCCAGTTCGTCCTGTGGGACGGTCAGCTGGTGATCACCCTGATGATCACCGTCACCGTGCTCCACGAGACGCTGCGCATCGAGGTGACCGGCCATGCCCTCGGCCCGGTCAACGGTCTGTTCACGACCAAACCGGAGCCCAAGACCAAGGACGTCGCCAAGGTCATCAAGTTCTGGGAGACCCGGACCCAGCACCTCCCGCTCATCGAGCCGCAGGAGGTGGTCCGGCTCACCGCCCGGGCCCCGCTGACGTGGTTCCCGCCGGTCCTGGACTTCCTCGGCGGCAAGCTGACCCTCCCCGAGCCGTTCGGCCTGCGCCATGTCTGGGCCGACAAGCCCTGGCGCCACCGCTTCATGGCCGATGACGCACTGCGGGCCGCGACCCCGGTGCTGCGTACGGTTCATGCGGCCGCGATGGGCGTCCTGCAGGAGAACGGCGTGGACACCGAGCGCTTCACCAACCGCTCCCTGGTGCTCAGCGGCGCGATCCAGGGCGTGGAGCCGCAGAAGGCGGACGAGTACAACGCCTAGGGCGGACGAGTATCACGGCTGGTCGGGTACGGCCGGGCCCCGGGCGGGGTCCGGCCGTACGCGCTCGGTCCGGCCCGTACGCACCGGGTCCGGCCGTAGGTACGGGGCCCGGCCCCGTACGCCGCTAGCGGAAGATGCCGGTGTGTCCCAGGGAGTACCGTCCCGGCTGCGGATAGACGGCCAGACCGTGCGGGCCCTGGCCGACCGGGATCTTCGCGAGGGTCCTGCCGGTATGGGCGTCCAGCGCATAGACCTCGGAGTGGTAACGGCCCGACAGCCACAGGACCTTGCCGTCGGTGGACAGGCCGCCCATGTCGGGGCTGCCGCCGCCGCGGATGTGCCACTTGTCGACGAGTTCGCCGGTCTTGAAGTCCAGCAGGGAGATGGAGCCCTCGCCCCGGTTGGAGATGTACATGTACCGCGAGTCGCGGCTGACGTAGAGGCCGTGTGCGCCCTTGCCGGTCGGCATCAGCCTCGGCCGGTCGAACCTGTCGCCGTTCATGACCCAGATGCCGTCGGCCATCATGTCGGCGATGTACCAGGTCCTGCCGTCCGGGGAGATCTTGACGTCCTGTGGCATCGCCCCCTCGAACGGCAGCTTCTCCTGGCCGATGACCTTCATCTTCTCGGTGTCGACCTTGAGCAGTTCGCCGGAGAACTCACAGGAGACGATGAAGTACCGCCCGTCCGGCGAGAAGTCGGCGTGGTTGACGCCGGAGCAGGGCACCGGGAGCGCTTTGCGGACCTCCATGGTGTGCGGGTCGCGGAAGACCAGCTGCCGGTCCATCGAGGCCATCACGATCGCGTACTTCCCGTTGGGCGTGAAGTAGAGGTTGTACGGGTCGTGGACCCTGACGGGCTCGCCGGCCTTGCCGGTGGCGGGGTCGATCGGGGTGAGGTCGTGGCCCCGGTTGTTGTTGACCCAGAGGGTCTTCAGGTCCCAGGAGGGCACCACATGCTGCGGCTGGATGCCCACCGGAATGGTCTCGATGACCTTGTAGGTCTTCGGGTCGATGACGCTGACCGTGTCGGACCCGGTGTTGGGGACGTAGATCCGCGAGGGGAAGTCCTTGACCTGCGGGGACAACAGGCCCGGCCGGTCCGCCGCGTAGAGGTCGTGGGCGTCCAGCAACGGCGGCATCCCCGGGAGGCCGTTCCTGGCGGCCTTGAGCGGCACCCGTTCGACCGGCCGCTGACTGCGCGCGGAGGGTCCGGCCTGGCCACCGCCCCCGCAGCCCGCCGCCAGCAGCGCGGCCGCCACGGCGAGCAGGGCGGCGGCCCGGTGGCGCGCGCGCAGGATCCGGCGGTGGTGGGTACGGGTCCGGTCAGCCATCACGTCACTAGCTCCGTTGTCGTCACCGCGCGCAGACCGCGCCGGCGGAGGCCGTCGAGGATCGGGGGCAGCGCGGCCACCGTGCCGGCGTGCCCGAGGTGGAGGCTCACGACCGAGCCCGCTACGACCGACTCCAGGACCGTGCGCTGGATGGCCGGGGCACCGGGGTCGTCGGCATCGTGCGAGTCCACGTCGTAGGACAGGACATGCGGATAGCCGGCCTTGCGGGCCAGCCGGGTCACCAGATCCGTGGCCCGCTGGGCCTGTGAGGGGCGGAACCAGCTGCCGATGGTCCCGGTGAGCGCGCGCAGCCGGTCCGCGCACATGCTGATCTCGGCGTACGCCTCGGCGGACGGCAGGGCGCAGATGTTGCGGTGGTGCATGGTGTGGTTGCCCAGCTCATGACCGCCGTCGAGTACCCGGCGGGCCATCGCGGGCTGCTCGTCGAGCCAGTCGCCGACGGCGAGCACGGTGACCCGGGCACCGGCCCGCTCGGCCTCGCCCAGCAGCGCCCTGGCCAGCGTGGGGTCGCCCCGGCCGTGGAAGGTCAGCGCGACCGCATGCCCGGTGCGCGGCCCGTGCGCGATCTCCACGGGCAGACCGGGCGCCCGGGTCGGCGGCCGGGCGGCATGCGCCGGGGCGGGCACGGGGTGGCTCTCCCCGGAAGGGCTCGCCCGTTGGGCGTGCCGGGCACCGGGGTCCGAGTCCCGGTCCGGGTCGCAGCCCGCCACGAGCGCGCCGGCGGCGGCCACCGAGGTGGCCGCGCGCAGCACGGAGCGGCGATCTAGGGAAGTCACCACCCCATTAGAGGGGCAATTAATCGGGATTAGGGCGATCTATCCGATTCGCCCCGGTGCGTGTCGCCTCGGCCGCCGCTCCCGGATGAGGCGACGCGGCCTTACGCAGGCCAGGCGGCGGCGAGCATCTCCCGTGTGTCGGCGAGGAGTTGGGGCAGCACCTTGGTGTGGCCGACCACCGGCATGAAGTTGGTGTCACCGCCCCAGCGCGGGACGACGTGCTGGTGGAGGTGGGCCGCGATGCCGGCGCCGGCGACCGTGCCCTGGTTCATCCCGATGTTGAAGCCGTGCGCCCCGGACGCGGTGCGCAGCGCGGTCATCGCCCGCTTGGTGAATTCGGCGAGCTCAGCGGTCTCCGGACCGTCCAGATCGGGGTAATCGGCGACGTGCCGGAACGGGACGATCATGAGGTGCCCGCCGTTGTACGGGTACAGGTTCAGCACCGCGTAGACATGCTCACCGCGCGCGATCACGAGGCCGTCCTCGTCCGATTTCTCGGGGATCGTGCAGAACGGGCAGCCGTCGCCGGCGCCCGGGCCGGTCGGCTTGTTCTCCCCCTGGATGTAGGCCATCCGGTGGGGCGTCCACAGGCGCTGGAAGGCGTCCTGCGTCCCGACTCCGATCTGCTGCTCCGGCTCGCTTGTCATACGGGCCAGCATATGGCTTCGCCCATTGGCACCGTGTCGTTGGGGCGCCGGGCACCCCTCGCTCCGCGATGCTGTGCCGGTGGACAGGGAGCAGCGGCTGTGGGACTGGGAGCAGACTGCCCAGCCGTACCTCCTTGCCGCCTCGCTCCTCTTCCTCACCTCCTACGCGGTCCGGGTCCTGGTCCCCGACCTCTCCCCCGGCTGGCAGACCTGGTGGGAGCTGGTCACCGACGTCACCTGGAGCTTCTTCGTCGTCGAATATCTGGCGCGGCTGGCGTTCAGCGACGACCGCCGGCACTTTCTGCGCACCCACTGGCTGGACCTGATCGTGACCGTGCTGCCCCTGCTGCGGCCGCTGCGGATCGTCGACCTGCACGAGCGGATGCAGCGGCGCCGGGACCATCCGCGACTCGTGCTCGAAGCGCGGGTGATGGTGTACACCGGGCTCACCTCGCTGCTGCTGGGCTTCGCGGCCAGCCTGGCCGTCTACCACGACGAGCGCGCCGCCCCGGGCGCGAACATCCACACCTTCGGGGACGCCGTGTGGTGGGCCTGCTCGACCCTGACGACGACGGGGTACGGGGACGCCACCCCGGTCACCCCGCGCGGCCGGGTGGAGGCGGTGGCGCTGATGTTCGTCGGGGTGGCGCTGGTCGGGGCGGTGGTGGGCTCCTTCTCGTCCTGGCTGCTGCGCCGCTTCCGACAGGACGGCGAGAGATGACCGACAGATGACGGGGCCCCGGGGAGCGGATCGCTCTCCGGGGCCCCAGACGCACCTACCGGGCGTCACACCTGGGCGCGGCGCTCCACGACGTCCAGGATCTCGGCGATCGCCGCGTCCCGCGGAATGCCGTTCTTCTGGGATCCGTCGCGGTAGCGGAAGGAGACCGCGCCCGCCTCCATGTCCTCGTCACCGGCGATGATCATGAACGGGACCTTGGACTTCTGCGCGTTGCGGATCTTCTTCTGCATCCGGTCCGACGAGGCGTCCACCTCGATCCGCAGCCCCTTGGCCTTCGCCTGCGCGGCGAACTCCTGGAGATACGGCACATGCGCGTCGCCGATCGGGATGCAGGTCGCCTGGACCGGCGCCAGCCAGGCCGGGAACACACCCGCGTAGTGCTCCAGCAGGACGCCGAAGAAGCGCTCGATCGAGCCGAACAGCGCGCGGTGCAGCATGACCGGCTGCTGCTTCGAGCCGTCCGCCGCGGTGTACTCCAGACCGAACCGCTTGGGCTGGTTGAAGTCGACCTGCAGGGTCGACATCTGCCAGGACCGCCCGATCGCGTCCTTCGCCTGCACCGAGATCTTCGGGCCGTAGTACGCGGCGCCGCCCGGGTCCGGGACCAGGGGCAGGCCCTGCTTCTCGGCGGCCTGGCGCAGCGCCTCGGTGGCCTCCTCCCAGTCCTCGTCCGAGCCGATGAACTTGTCCGACTCCGGGTCGCGGGTGGACAGCTCCAGCTCGAATTCGTTCAGGCCGTAGTCGCGCAGCAGGTCGAGCACGAAGGTGAGGAGCGTGTCGAGCTCCTCCGGCATCTGCTCCTTGGTGCAGTAGATGTGCGAGTCGTCCTGGGTGAAGCCGCGGGAGCGGGTCAGGCCGTGCACGACGCCCGACTTCTCGTAGCGGTAGACCGTGCCGAACTCGAAGAGACGCAGCGGCAGTTCACGGTAGGAGCGGCCGCGCGACTTGAAGATCAGGTTGTGCATCGGGCAGTTCATCGCCTTGAGGCGGTAGTTCTGCTCGTCGAACTCGATGGCCGGGAACATCGACTCGCCGTAGTGCGGCAGATGCCCGGAGATCTCGAAGAGGCGCTCCTTCGAGAGGTGCGGGGTGTTCACGAACTCGTAGCCGGAGACCTCGTGCCGCTGGCGGGAGTAGTCCTCCATCACCTTGCGCACGACGCCGCCCTTGGGGTGGAAGACGGCGAGGCCCGGGCCGAGCTCCTCCGGGAAGGAGAACAGATCGAGCTCGGAGCCCAGCTTGCGGTGGTCGCGCTTCTCGGCCTCGGCGAGGAACTCCAGATGCGCCTTGAGCTCGTCCTTGGTCGGCCAGGCGGTGCCGTAGATCCGCTGCAGCTGCTTGTTCTTCTCGCTGCCGCGCCAGTACGCGGCGGCCGAGCGCATCAGCTTGAAGGCCGGGATGGCGCGGGTGCTGGGCAGGTGCGGACCCCGGCACAGGTCCTTCCAGCACAGCTCGCCGGTCTTGCCGTCGAGGTTGTCGTAGATGGTCAGCTCGCCGGCGCCGACCTCGGCGGAGGCACCCTCGGCGGCGTCCGCGGCGGAGCCCTTGAGCCCGATCAGTTCGAGCTTGTACGGCTCGTCCGCCAGCTCCTCGCGCGCGGCGTCATCGCTGACCGCCCGGCGCGCGAACTTCTGCCCGCGCTTCTGGATCTCCTGCATCTTCTTCTCGATGCGCTTGAGATCGTCCGGGTGGAAGGGGGTCTCGACGTCGAAGTCGTAGTAGAAGCCGTCCTTGATGGGCGGCCCGATGCCGAGCTTCGCCTCCGGGAAGAGCTCCTGCACCGCCTGCGCCATCACATGCGCGGTGGAGTGCCGCAGGATGTTCAGACCGTCTTCGGAGGTGATCTCGACCGGCTCGACCGCGTCGCCGTCGGCGATCTCGTACGCCAGGTCCTTGAGCTGCCCGGCCACCCGCGCGGCGACGACGCTGCGCTCGCCCTGGAAGAGGTCGGCGGCCGTAGTCCCCGTGGTCACCACGCGTTCTTCCCGCTCGGAATCGCGTTGGACGGTCACACGGACGTCTGACACCGGTCTCTCCTGACTCATGTCTCCTGCGCGTCAGCGATTGCTGCGCAGCAGAATCGTACCGAGCCGCCGGACCGGACCGCGAAACGGTTTCACCACCCCCGCGCGCGGGCGCTCAGTCCTCCGCGCCGCAGGCCTCCTCGAAGAAGTCGAGATTCTCCTGGAGCGACTTCAGCAGCCGGTCCCGCTCGGCCTCGTCGACCTGTACGGGCGTGACCTCACGGCCGCCGGTGATCCGGCGGAATCCGCCCCGGCTCTCCAGCCGCCCGGTCACCCGGACCGGCAGCCCCACCAGGTGCGCGTGCGCGGCGATGCGGTAGTCCTCCTCCCCCAGCGCGACCCGCACCTGCACCACGTCCGCCCCGGTGATCACCCGCAGCCGCACCGTGCCGGGACCGCCCGGCCGCTCCCTGCGCAGCCGTACGACCGCGCCGGTCACCCGCACCGGCAGCGACGGCTCCGCGCGCACATAGCGCTGGGCGGCCTGTTGCAGCGCGGGCAGATCGCCGGGCGAGAACTCCACCGCTTCGGGGCGGGCCGGGCAGCCGGCCGGGGCGCCGGCCCCCGGTGACCACTCGACCGAGATCCGCGCTCCCTCCGCGTCCCGCACCAGCGCGATCAGCGCCTGGACCAGCTCATGGCAGACGCCCAGTTCGACGGCCGCGTCGAAGGCCTCCATCCCGCCGGCCGCCCGCTGGTAGTCGGTGGCGTCCCGGGCCGCGTGCAGCGCCCGCTGGAGCCCGGCGACCGCACCGCGCCCGCCGCGCACCGGGACGAACGCGGTCAGCCGGCGCCCGGCCACCGCCGGACCGACCAGCACCTCACCCAGGAACCCCTCGGCCTGCGGGCGGTGCCGCGCGCCGTAGTAGCCGGCCCGGCCGTACGTCGCCAGCGCCCCGGCGACCAGCATCGAGCGGGCCGCCCCGCGCAGCTGCTCCTGCGCCACCCAGTGCGCGGCCCCCGAGCCCCCGTCGGAGACCTCCCGCTCCCAGCGCACCTCGTCACTGGGCACCGCGAGCCCCATCAGCACCTCGCGGGCCGAGGGCGCGGCGCTCTGCGCCAGCGCCGCCAGCGCCTCCGCGAGCAGCTCCCCGCTGTCGGGGAAGCGGCGGTCGTGCGGCACCAGCAGGCTGGTGCCGGCCGCGCCGCCGGGCGGCGTCCACCGGGCGTAATGGCCGGCGGCCCCGCCCCGACGCCGCCAGCCGTGCCGCGCCAGCAGGGCACCGAGCACCGCCGGGTCGAGCTGCGCGGGATCCAGCAGCCGCGCATCGTGGTCGTCGGTCGGCCGGTACATCAGGGTCTCCCTCCCGCCCCGACCCGCGTCATGATCTCGCAGAGCGCTCGGTCGTCGAAGATCCGCGCGGTCGGAATCCGCACGGTGGTCCTGCGCCGGCCGGTCACGGGATGGCCGGCCAGGTTGATCCAGTAGCAGCAGTGCCGCAGTTCGAGACGGTCGTGCCAGGCCCGCAGCCAGTCCTCCCGGGTCCGCGGGGCCAGCATCACGACCAGGATCTTGTGCACCGTGACGGGGGTGCGGGCCAGCTTCACCAGATGATCGTTGTCGAGGGTGAAGGCGAAGGTCGGCCCCGGCGGGCGGGGCGCGGTCTGGTAGGTGCACTTGAGCTGCACCTTGATGGTGACCTCGTCGTCGACGGTGTGGCCGGGCGCGCCATGGCTGACGTGCCAGTCGATTCCGTTGTCCGGGAAGGGCTGCGCCAGCGAGCACCCGGAGGCGGCGGCGACCGCGTGCAGGTACCCCACCTGAAGGGTCTCCATACAGGCGGTGGTGGCGAGTCCGCCGCGTTGCGGGGTGACGGCGGGCTGGGGGTACCTCCCGCTTGCGGGGGACAACCCGCCCGGTTCGGGCTGCGCGAGCGTCATCGCTCAAGGCCTTCCGGGCTGTGCCGATCGATGCGTGTGGACGACGGGGAGGGGGCAGCATCCGCGCCGGCCCGTCCCTCTGGTTGTCTCCCCGTCAAGTGGTTCGCAAACAAAGGGCGGTTCGGCGACCGGGCTGCTCGGGTATCACCAGCTCGGATGACGCGCACGTCATCCGCCGTACGAGCGCGAGGAGTTGGGATGATGCCGTGCTGGTTTGACGGTCCGCTTGCCGCCTTCGACACCGAGACCACGGGCATCGACGTCGAACGGGACCGCATCGTCTCCGCGGCCCTGGTGGTCCAGGAGACCCCGCGTTCCGCGCCCCGGATCACCCGCTGGCTGATCAACCCGGGCGTGGAGATACCCGAGGCCGCGACGGCGGTGCACGGCCTGACGGCCGATCACCTCGCGCTGCACGGCCGTTGGCCGGCGCCGGTGCTGGAGGAGGTCGCGCGCGCCCTGGCCGCCCAGTCGGTGGCCGGCCGCCCGCTGGTCGTGATGAACGCCCCGTTCGATCTCACCCTCCTGCAACGCGAGCTGAAGCGGCATCGCGCCAGCTCGCTCGACGCCTATCTGGGCGGCCATCCACTGCGCGTCCTGGACCCCCGGGTCCTCGACAAGCACCTGGACCGCTACCGCAAGGGCCGCCGCACACTCACCGATCTGTGTGCGCACTACGAGGTCGAGCTGACCGACGCCCATGAGGCGGCCGCCGACGCCCTCGCCGCACTGCGGGTCGTCCGGGCCCTGGGCCATCGCTTCGCCGACCGCCTGGACGGGCTGCAGCCGGCGGAGCTGCACACCCGCCAAGCGGTCTGGCACGCGGCGCAGGCGCGCGGACTGGAGGCGTGGTTCGCCCGCAGCGGCCATCCCGAGTCCGTCGATCCGCACTGGCCGCTGCGTCCCGATCTCCCCGCCGCGGCCTGATTGCCCCTCAGCAATTTCCCGAGCCGGTCGGCAAAGGCCGGACGGAATTCCCGGAGGGCGTTCTCCAACAAAAAGAACCGGACCGCTTTTTGGCGGCCCGGTTCTTGCATCCCGGTGGGCGATACTGGGTTCGAACCAGTGACCTCTTCGGTGTGAACGAAGCGCTCTCCCACTGAGCTAATCGCCCGGGTGTCGGCGGGGCTTCCCGCGCGAACGAGCAGAACAATACAGGCCGCCCGGGCCTGGCATCAAATTCCTGGTCACCGGCGCCCCGGGGCCGCCCTCCGGGGCGAGGGGCGCCGCTCACCCACGGGCCAGCCAGGCGGCCAGGCCGCGCCGCCCGGCCCGCATCATCAGCGCGTGATTGGCGAGGAACGCCGGCCGCCCCAGCAGCGCGAACCGGCGCAGCAGCGGCTTGCGGAGCTCGACGTCCTGCTCGAAGACGACGCGGGTGCCGCCCGCCCCGGGTACGACCGTCCAACGCGCCCAGCCGGCCAGGTCCCCGCGCAGCGCCGTCTCCAGCACCCCCCTGCCGGGGTCGCGCACCCGCTCGCTCGCCACCACCGTCAGGTCGTACGGCAGCAGTGACCGGAACCGGGCGATCCCGCTGCGGTCGTCGAGCGGGGTCACCTCGCGGACCTGCGGCCACCAGCAGGGGTAGGCCTCGGCACGTTCGAGGACGGCATAGACGACGGTGGGCGGGGCGGGGAGCAGCCAGACGGTGCGGAAGCGGTAGCGGTGCAGACGGCGTGACCAGTCGGACATGATCCCAGTCTGCGCCCTCGGGCGGCGCACTCGTCCAACAACCGCGACGGCCCGGAGACTTGGAGTCTCCGGGCCGTCGTCCGGGGTGGGCGATACTGGGTTCGAACCAGTGACCTCTTCGGTGTGAACGAAGCGCTCTCCCACTGAGCTAATCGCCCCGGCGCATCGCCAACATTACCCCACGCCGACGGGCACTTCTGACCATTTCCCGGTCACTCGGGAACGTTCCACGGCACCGCGAAGCCGAACTGCCACACATAGACCCCGAGCGCCACCGCAATGATCACGACGCCGACGGCGGTCAGCAGGATGTTGCGCCGGCGCACCTTGGGGTCCAGCGCCTTCTGTGCCGCCTCGGTGACCTTGCGCTTGGTCCAGCGCAGCACCAGCTGGGCCCAGACGAACTCGGTCGCCCAGATCGCCATGCCACCGAAGATCACCAGCCAGCCCGGTCCCGGCAGCGGCAGCATGATCACTCCGGCAACGACGACCGCGAGCCCGACGACGAAGACTCCGACCTGCCAGCTCATGTGCAGCGGCCGGGAGCGCTTGATGAAATGCGGCGCTCTCGAACCGAGCGGCTGCCCGGCCGGAGTGTCCTCCTCCACGGTTCCCGTTCCCCCGTTACTCTGCGTATTCATGGTGGCAAACTTACCGGAAGGTGCGGGTTCGCCGGAATTACCGACGAGGACGATCTCGCAATCCGCCGGAAGAGGTACCTGAAGCCACCCAAAACCGTCAGAGGGGTTTACAACGGCACCGTAGGTGGCATGTCGATTTCGCCGACGTGCGAATCCCCGAGCGCACACTGAGCGAAAGGCCCTGGCGCTTATGAACACCACGGTCAGCTGCGAGCTGCACCTGCGCCTCGTTGTGTCGAGCGAGTCCTCACTGCCTGTACCCGCGGGCCTGCGGTATGACACGGCCGATCCCTACGCCGTGCATGCCACCTTCCACACCGGAGCCGAGGAGACCGTCGAATGGGTTTTCGCCCGCGACCTCCTCGCCGAGGGCCTGCACCGGCCCACGGGCACCGGAGACGTCCGCGTATGGCCGTCCCGGAGCCACGGACAGGGCGTTGTGTGCATCGCCCTGAGTTCCCCGGAGGGCGAGGCCCTGCTCGAGGCGCCCGCGCGGGCGCTCGAGTCGTTCCTCAAAAGGACCGATGCCGCCGTACCGCCCGGTACGGAGCACCGGCATTTCGATCTCGACACCGAGCTCTCGCACATCCTCGCGGAGAGCTGAGACGCAGACCGGTTACCGAAAGCACTCACCCGCTCACACTTGCGCCCGTCCGACTCGGGGAGACGGCGCAGGACCGACAAGTTCATACGGCACACTTCGGCGTCGTCGCCGCGGACCCACCGCGGAGTCGGCGCTGAAGCTTGTTCGAGGCGCTAGAGTCGGCGACCATTCGGCAACCACACCAGGGGCGGCACCCGTCCGGCCCCACCCTGCCAGGGAGCGGAACCGTGATGATCACCCATGACACCCGGTGCGCACTGGAGGCGGTCGTCGACCTGCTGAACACCGCTCCGGAGGGCGAGGCACCCGGGGCGCCCGACAGCCTGACCGATCTCGCGGCCCTCGGCGACTTCGTCCGGCGCAACGACATCAGCGACGTGGGCACGCTCGGTACGGGTGACCTGACGGCCGTACGGTCGCTGCGGGAGCGGTTCGCGCAGATCTTCGCCGCCGGGGACGACCGCACCGCGGCCGAACAGCTGAACTCGCTGGTCGCCTCGGCGGGAACCACCCCGCGACTGACCGATCACGACGGGTACGACTGGCACGTCCACTACTTCGCGCCGGGCGCCTCGGTCGCCGAGCATCTGGCCGCGGACGGAGGGATGGCGCTGGCGTTCATCGTCGTCGCCGGAGAGCGCGAGCGGCTGCGGCGCTGTGAGGCGCCGGACTGCCGGCATGCCTTCGTCGACCTCTCCCGCAACCGCTCCCGGCGCTACTGTGACAGCCGCACCTGCGGCAATCGGCTGCATGTCGCGGCGTACCGGGCACGACGGCGGGAGGCCGCGGGCTGAGCCCCCGCCGCGCGGCCCCGGCCGGATCGGCCCTGCTCCGCGGCGCACCGGACGGCCTCACAGGATGTAGAGGTCGTGTACGGCTCCGAGGAGGAGCAGGAAGCCGATGACGGCCAGGAAGAGCATCAGCGGCGGCTGGGACAGCGCGAACAGGCAACCGCGCGGTTCGGGGGACGGGGCGTCGTCTTGGGCGAGGGCGCACTCATCGTTCATCTCGCGCGCATCATGACGCAGATGATCGTCTGAGTGCGCCCGATCGGCGCCTCAGCGGCGGTAGTTCATCAGATCCCGTGCTTTTTCAGAATCGCCTCGATGTCCGAGAAGTCATCCTTGGGGGCGCCGGCCTTGTCCGGTGCGGCCTTCCCCTTGGTGGCCGGCTGCGCGGCGGTCCGGCCCGCGCCGAGGGAGGGGGCGGAGGCGGCCGGGGCCACCGCGTCGGGCCGGGTGGCCGCCGCGGCCTTGCGCTCCTTGCGGCTGCCGATCGCGCCCCTGCGGCGCTCCGCGGCGCGGCTGAGCATGAACAGCACGAACGAGAGCGCGAGCAGGCCGAAGCCGGCCCAGACCGTGGGCTTGAAGACGATGCCGGTGACCCAGTCGATGACGCCCGTCATCACCAGGCCGATGGGGATCAGGGAAAAGGCGGCGATGCGGGTCGCGGCCAGGAACCGCTTGCGGTATGCCGTGATCGCGGCGATGCCCAGGCCCGCCGCCGACACCGCGGCACAGACGGTCGAGGTCAGCATCCGGTCCTCCTGCCGATGGATGGGTGAGCAGGCGATCTGCTCCCTTCCATCCTGCCTTGTCCGGGCCTGCGCGGGCCATGTTCCGGTACGGCCTCAGGGACATCTCGGGGTTGCTCTCCTTCGCAGGTCCCGGTTCGGGCACCGACCGGAGGGCTGGAAGACTGGCGCCCATGAACGACGCCACCAGCTCCGCCGCCGCCGCTTCCACCCGCCCCGTTCTGGACGTGTGGTGCGAACTGCAGTGCCCCGACTGTCACGCCGCCCTGGACGACCTGCGGGCGCTGCGGGCGCGCTACGGCGACCGGCTGGACATCCGGCTGCGGCACTTCCCCCTGGCGAAGCACAAGCACGCCTACGTCGCCGCGCAGGCCGCCGAGGAGGCCCTGGAGCAGGGTCATGGCTGGCCGTACATCGAGGCGGTGCTGGCACGCAGCGAGGAGCTCGGCAAGCGCGGCGAGAAGCTGCTGCTGGAGGTCGCCGGGGAGCTGGGGCTGGACGCCGAGGAGCTGGACACCGCGCTGATCGACGGGCGGCATCTGCTGATCGTCGACGCGGACCAGGCCGAGGGCAAGGCGATCGGGGTGACCGGGACCCCGACGTATGTGATCGGCGGCGAGCGGCTGGACGGCGGCACGAGCCAGGAGGGGCTGCGGGCCCGTATCGAGGAGATCGCCGACCGGCTGCTGGCCGAGGAGGGCTGAGCCTCAGCGGGGCCTGCCGGGCTCCGTCACAGGATCGGCTTCCAGAGCAGATAGCCGGTGGGCCGGTAGCCCAGCGAGGTGTAGAGGCCGAGCGCGGGCGCGTTGTCCGCGTAGACGTTCAGCCCGAGGGTGGTGCGGCCGGCGGCGAGGCTCTCGCGCTCGGCGACCAGCATCAGGGTGCGGCCGTGCCCGTGCCCGCGGTGTCCGGGGGCGACCCGCACATCGACCACGTAGCCGCCGGGCTGTTCCGGCATCCGCAGGGCGACCCAGATGCTGCCGACGTCCGCGCCGCCGTGGGTCAGGACGCGCAGCGCCTGGTAGGGCGTGGCGACGCCGTCGGGAAGCAGGGCGCGATGGCCGGCGGCCGAGGCCTCCTCGGCGCGTGCCCGGGGCATGCCCTGGGCCAGCTGCGTACGGAGGTGCTCGGCGAGCGCGGCCTCCCGCCAGGCCGGGTACTCCTCCTCGCTCAGCGCCCGGTCGCTGCTGCCGTCGGGCAGCGGGGGCGGGCCGGCGAGGGACTTGCTCATCGTGCGGCTGCGCTCGGTGTAGCCCAGCGTCGCCGCGAGCCGCCGGGCGGCCGCGGCGCCGGCCGGGACGGTCAGCTCGATCTGCCGGCAGCCCCAGCCGCGCAGCACTTCCTCGGCGGCGAGCGCGGCGACCGTGGCGCGGCCGCGGTGCCGGTCCGGTGCGTCGATGCCCAGGTCCGCGATCCGGCCGGCGGTCGGGCCGAACCGCGCGTCGGTCGTCAGCCGGATCCCGCCGACCCGGCGGCTGTTGACGCAGATGTCGTACGGGCGGGCCCGGCCCCCATCGGCGTGCCGTTCTTCCGGTCCCGAGGGGCGCAGCGTTGTGGTCACCCGGACTTTCTACTCGCCCGCGCGCGCTCCCGTCATCACCGCGGATCGAAGTCGACGGCCGACTGCTCGTCGAAGATCCGCATGGCTTCCGCGGTCACCGGGCCGGGGCCGTCGGCGAGTTGGCGGCCGTCGATCCGGGTCACGGCCTGGACGTCGCGCAGGGTGGAGGTCAGGAAGATCTCCTCGGCCCGCTCCAGGGCGTCCAGCGGCAGGTCGGTCTCCTTGGCGCCGGCCCAGCTGATCGTCAGGGCCCGGGTGATGCCCGCCAGACATCCGGAGTGCAACGGCGGGGTGTGCAGTTCGCCGTCCAGGACGACGAAGACGTTGGAGCCGGTGCCCTCGCAGAGCGCGCCCACGGTGTTGGCGAACAGCGCCTCGGAGGCGCCCTGTTCCCGTGCGCGGGCCAGGGCGACGACGTTCTCGCCGTACGAGGTGGTCTTCAGGCCGGTGAGCGCGCCGCGCTCGTTGCGGGTCCACGGGACGGTGACGGCGGCCGTGCCGTCGGGGCGGCGTGCGGTCTCGGACAGCGCGATGACCAGCGTCGGACCGGCGTCGCCGCGGTCCGAGCCGAGGGGGGAGACGCCGCCGGTGTAGGTGAGCCGCAGCCGGCCGAGGGCCATCGGGTTGGCGTCGAGGACCGCCGCGCAGCCGCGCCGTACCTCGTCGAGATCGGGATCGGGCAGGCCGAGTCCGCGGGCGGAGGTGGTCAGTCGCTCCAGATGGCGGGTGAGGGCGAAGGCGCGGCCGTGCTCGGCCTTGATGGTCTCGAAGACGCCGTCGCCGACCGTCAGACCGTGGTCGAAGACCGAGACCTTGGCGCCGGCGGCCTCCTGCAGTGCTCCGTCGAGCCAGATCTTCATCGCGTACCTCCAGTCGCCTCGTGCGCGCCCGACGCTACCGCGAGCAGCCTGCGCGCCTTCAACTCCGTCTCCGCCCACTCCCGCTCCGGATCGGAGTCCCAGATGATCCCCGCGCCGGCCCCGAAGCGCAGCACCGGTCCGCCGGGCGGGGTGCGGTCGATCCAGAACGTCCGGATGCCGACCGCGAGCTCACCGGTGCGGCGGTCCGCATCGACCCAGCCGATGCCTCCGCAGTACGGGCCGCGGGGCGCGGTCTCCAGCTCGTCGATGATCCGCAGCGCGCTGGACTTGGGAGCGCCGGTGACCGACCCGGGCGGGAAGGTGGCGTCCAGCAGATCCGCCCACGCGGTCTTCTCGTTCTCCTCGGCCAGTTCGCCGCGCACCGTGGAGACGAGGTGGACGAGGCCGGGGTGCTCCTCGACGGCGCACAGTGCCGGGACGGTGACGGTCCCGGTGGCGCAGACCCGGCCGAGATCGTTGCGGACCAGGTCCACGATCATCACGTTCTCCGCCCGGTCCTTCTCCGACAGGTCCGCCGCGGTCCGGCCGGTGCCCTTGATCGGCCCGGAAGCGACGGTGCGGCCGTCGCGCCGCAGATACAGCTCCGGGGAGGCGCTGGCGATCTCGACGCCGTGGTCCGGCAGCCGGATCGTGCCCGCGTGCGGGGCCGGGTTTCCGCGGGCCAGCACGGCGGACAGTGCGTCGACGTCGGCGCGGCCCGGATCGGGCAGCGGCGCGGTCAGGACCCGGCAGAGATTCACCTGGTAGACATCGCCGGCCGCGATGTGTTCACGGATGCGCCGTACGCCGCCGGTATAGGCCTCCCGGTCCAGGGAACTGGTCCAGGCGCCGGGCACGGGGCCGCGCCAGCCGCCGGGGGCTGGCTCGTCCGCCGCGGTCACCGGTCGTACGTCGCCGAAGCGGGCGCAGACCACGGCGCCCTCGAAGTCGGCGGCCACCGCCCACCAGCCCGAGGAGTCCAGCGCCGCGGGATCACTGGTCACATCGCGCAGGTCGGTGGCTATCAGGCCGCCGAAGCGGGCCATGGGAGCGAAGTCGTGCACGTCAGCGAGTCTATGGCGGCGGCGCGGACCCCGCCTGTGCCAGGCGGGCCGGCGCAGCACGCTGCACAAACGCGTTTTTGTACTGGCCCCGGAATCCGCTAGAGTTCAACACGTCGCCGGGACGCGGAAGCGCCCCGGAGGCCGAGTAGCTCCCGGACGTAGTCTGGGAGAGACACCTGCGGACGTAGCTCAGTTGGTAGAGCACCACCTTGCCAAGGTGGATGTCGCGAGTTCGAGTCTCGTCGTCCGCTCGATGTGGGGGATCTTCCCGAGCCCCCTCACTCCTGGTGGAGTGGCCGAGAGGCGAGGCAACGGCCTGCAAAGCCGTCTACACGGGTTCAAATCCCGTCTCCACCTCCAAGGACGATTAGCTCAGCGGGAGAGCGCTTCCCTGACACGGAAGAGGTCACTGGTTCAATCCCAGTATCGTCCACTGCCCGGATTCATCGGGCCCCGCGCGATTAGCTCAGCGGGAGAGCGCTTCCCTGACACGGAAGAGGTCACTGGTTCAATCCCAGTATCGCGCACGCAGTTGCGGATCTTCGTGATCCGCGGTCCCGCGGACGATTAGCTCAGCGGGAGAGCGCTTCCCTGACACGGAAGAGGTCACTGGTTCAATCCCAGTATCGTCCACACCTGATCCTGAGGGCCGGAGCACATCGCTCCGGCCCTCAGGCGTTTTCCGGACGGCATCCGGAAGGTCGGCTTCACGCCTTCTCGTCCGGCACTGCTCGGCACGGCGCCTCCGGAACGGCCCCCCGGTGGCGCGGGGTTCAGCCTGCGACGGGCCCGGCAGGCGCCACGTGCCGCGGCCTGGTGCCGTACGCATGCCGACGGCGGCGCGACCCCGACGCGGCCGGGAAACCCGATGGCCGGGCATCTCCCCAGATGCCCGGCCGTCGTGCCGTCCGTCGTTACCCCCCGTCCCCACGGGGTGATCAGCCGGAGGTCTGTCCCGGGCCGCTCTCCCGGGTCCTGGGGCGCCGCTCAGCGCCCCAGCATTCCGACCACGGACGACGCCTGTGTCATGACGGCTTCCCAGCCGCCGAAGACGACGGCGAGGAGGAACGCCAGCGGCAGCACCATGGCCACCGCGACCAGGGGGTGGCGAGTGCCGGAGGACTGCCGG
Organism: Streptomyces sp. TM32; assembly: GCF_004122755.1. NCBI lineage: Bacteria > Bacillati > Actinomycetota > Actinomycetes > Kitasatosporales > Streptomycetaceae > Streptomyces > Streptomyces sp. TM32. The sequence goes on along the minus strand of NZ_SDIG01000069.1, from coordinate 6,999 downwards.
CCGCCGGGCAGCGCGGCGGCCCGGCGCCCCTGCGCCCGAAGGGCCGTCCGTCCTGAGATCTCTGCCATCGTCCCGCTCCCGTCGTATCTGGGGCGGCGGGCGTCTGACCTCGGGGGACGAGTGCTGCGCCCGCCGCTTGAACACCACAGTAGGCAGCCGGCCGGTGGCAGGCGTCATGCCGTCGTACCGATTCGTCGGCCTCCGGGAGGATGACGGAACCGGGCCGCACGTACTCCCCAGGGTGGAGAGAGACGTCCAGGACCTGGGGGCATCCCCCAGGGGGACCGTCGGAACGCGGCGGCGCAGGCACTCCTGAGGGTGACCTCGCTCACGCCGGCCGCTCCCCCGCACGCGGCGCGCCTGCCCCGTCCCGCTGCCCCGCCCGCCGCTGTTTTCCGGCCGGGACCGTATCCCCGGCATCCCTCACCAACCGGGCGTGATCACCCTTCATCGTGTCAATCTCCCTGCGGGGAGGGAACTTTGGGAGGTCGGGCGCGAAGCCGGGCGGGGCGGGGCTCGATTCCGCCCCTGTGCTGCGGAATCGACACCGGCCACGGACAATCCGGCGCCCGACGCATGCGCGGCCTCTGCGCACAGCGAGCCGTCAATCCGTAAGCTGTGCCACGTCAGACGGTTGGTAGCGGAGGGGGCTCCCCGCCGCAGGTAGGGGACGGACATGGCGATGATGCGGCTCCGACGCGAGGACCCGCGTGTCGTCGGGACGTTCCGGCTGCACCGTCGGCTGGGCGCGGGCGGGATGGGCGTGGTCTATCTCGGCTCGGACAAGCGCGGGCAGCGGGTGGCGCTCAAGGTGATCCGGCCGGATCTGGCGGAGGATCAGGAGTTCCGTTCGCGGTTCGCGCGCGAGGTGTCGGCCGCCCGGCGGATCCGCGGCGGCTGTACGGCGCGGCTGGTGGCGGCCGATCTCGACGCGGACCGGCCGTGGTTCGCCACGCAGTACGTCCCGGGCCCCTCGCTGCACGACAAGGTCAACGAGGAGGGGCCGCTGTCCCCCGCGCAGGTCGCCTCCGTCGGCGCGGCGCTGTCCGAGGGGCTGCTGGCCGTCCATGACGCGGGCGTGGTGCACCGCGATCTGAAACCGTCCAACATTCTGCTGTCGCCCAAGGGCCCGCGGATCATCGACTTCGGTATCGCCTGGGCGACGGGCGCCAGCACGCTGACGCACGTGGGCACGGCCGTCGGCTCACCGGGCTTCCTGGCGCCGGAGCAGGTGCGCGGGGCCGCCGTGACCCCGGCGACGGACATCTTCGCGCTGGGCGCCACCCTCGCCTACGCCTGCACCGCGGACTCCCCCTTCGGGCAGGGAAGTTCGGAGGTCATGCTCTACCGCGTGGTCCACGAGGAGGCGCAGCTGGCCGGGGTGCCGGATGCCCTGGCGCCGCTGCTGGCCTCGTGTCTGGCCAAGGATCCGGCGGACCGTCCCAGCACGCTGTCGCTGTCGTTGCGGCTCAAGGAGATCGCCGCCCGTGAGGCGCACGGGCTGTCGGGCGGGCCACCGGAGAACGGGACCGGGGCCGGCTGGGAGCGGGGCGAGCGCCGGCTGTCGGAGCGGCCGACCGGCCGGCGGGCCGAGGAGTACGCGCGGCAGCGCACCGAGCGGCGGACCGGTGGGAGCACTCCGCGGCCGCATGCGCCCCGTCCCGCGGCGCCCCGTGACGCGGCCGCCCGGCCGTCCGGCCCGGCCTCGGCCGCGGGGAAGGGTCCGCGGACCGGCGGGCGCGCCTCTCGGGGTGTGCCGGCCGCCCGTCCGCCGGGGCGAAACGGTTCACGTACCCCGGTGCGGACGACCTCGGGCGGCCGTCGGCCCGGTCCCGACCGTCGGCTGTTGCGTCAGCGCATCATCGTGTTCGTGGTGGTGACGCTGCTGGTGGCGCTGGGTATCGCGGCCGCGCAGGGATGTCAGGGGCCGACCAGTGGGCTGGGGCTGGAGCGGCCGGCGCCGGTCGCCTCGTACGGGGGCGCGGACGGGCCCTGGGGGGCGGGGGAACAGAACCCCTAGGGGATGCGGGCGCCCCCTGCGGGGCCACAACTCGGCGGGGCCAGGGAGATATTCCCGTCGGAGAGGCATTCCCGCCGGAGAGACATTCCGCCGGGAGTATTCCCCCTAGGCACCGTTCCGTCAGGCCGGACGGCCCGTCGCCACCGCGTAGAACGCCACCGCGGCGGCCGCTCCGACGTTGAGCGAGTCCACGCCGTGCGCCATCGGGATGCGGACCCATTCGTCGGCGGCCCGCAACGCACCGGTGCTCAGTCCGCCGCCCTCCGCGCCCAGCATCAGGGCCGCGCGCTCCAGGGTGTGCGGGGCGGCCTCGTCGAGGGCGGTGGCCTTCTCGGCCGGGGTCAGTGCGAGCAGCTTGAAGCCCGCTTCCCGTACGGCGGCGAGGTCCCTGGGCCAGCTCTCCAGGCGGGCGTAGGGCACGGAGAACACCGCGCCCATGGAGACCTTCACCGAGCGGCGGTAGAGCGGATCGGCGCAGTCCGGGGAGAGCAGCACCGCGTCCATGCCCAGGGCCGCAGCGCTGCGGAAGATCGCGCCGATGTTGGTGTGGTCGTTGACCGCCTCCATGACCACGATGCGCCGGGCCCCGGCCAGGATGTCACCGGCCGGGGGCAGCGGCCTGCGCTGCATGGAGGCCAGGGCGCCGCGGTGGACGTGATAGCCCGTCACCCGCTCGGCGAGGTCCGGGCTGACGGCGTACACCGGTGCCGGGATCTCGTCGATGACATCGCGCATGACGTCGACCCACTTCGCCGAGAGCAGCATCGAGCGCATCCGGTAGCCGGCGTGCCGGGCGCGACGGATGACCTTCTCGCCCTCGGCGATGAAGAGCCCTTCGGCGGGCTCGCGCCGGCGCCGCAGTTCGACGTCGGTCAGGCCGGTGTAGTCGGCCAGCCGGGGGTCGTCCGGGTCGTCGACGGTGATGATTTCTGCCACGGGGAGAGCGCCTTCGTCGGTGTCGGGGGTCCCGTGCCGCGTACGGGACCGGTTACCTGCGGGTGGGGGCGGGGGCGACGGTGACGACCTCGCCGATCACGATGACCGCAGGGGGGCGTACGCCCTCGGCCCGTACGGTCTCGCCGAGCGTGGCGAGGGTGGCGTCGACCCGGCGCTGGGCGGCGGTGGTCCCCTCCTGGATGACGGCGGCCGGCGTGTCGGCGGCGCGGCCGTGCTCGATGAGCTTGGCGGCGATGGCGCCGCTGTTCTCGACGCCCATCAGGACGACGAGGGTGCCGCGCAGGCTGGCGAGCGAGGGCCAGTCCACGAGGGAGCGCTCGTCCTCGGGCGCGACATGGCCGCTGACGACGGTGAACTCGTGGGCGACGCCGCGGTGGGTGACGGGGATACCGGCGGCGGCGGGCACGGAGATGGTGCTGGAGATGCCGGGGACGACCGTGCAGGGGATGCCGGCCTCGGCGAGCGCCTGGGCCTCTTCCATGCCGCGGCCGAAGACGAACGGGTCGCCACCCTTGAGCCGGACCACGGCCTTCCCCGCCTTGGCGTGCTCGATCAGCGCCTGGTTGATCGCCTCCTGTGCCATGAAACGGCCGTAAGGGATCTTTGCGGCGTCGATGACCTGGACATGCGGCGGGAGTTCGGCGAGCAGGTCGCGGGGGCCGAGCCGGTCGGCGATCACCACGTCCGCCTCGGCGAGCAGCCGTCGGCCGCGGACCGTGATCAGATCCGGGTCCCCGGGGCCGCCGCCGACCAGCGCCACGCCCGGGGTGTGCGGGCGGCGGTGGTGCGGAGCGGCGATGCTGCCCTCCCGCAGGCCCTCGACGATCGCGTCGCGTACGGCGGCGGAGCGGCGCGGGTCGCGGCCGGTGAGCACGGCGACGGTGACGCCCTCGCTGCGGCCGGTGGCCGGGGTCCAGGCGGTGGCCGCCTCGGCGTCGTCGGAGCGCACGCACCACACCCGGCGGTCCTCGGCCTCCTGGGACGCGGCGGCGTTGGCCTGGGGGTCGTCGGTGGAGATCAGCGCGTACCAGGCATCGGCGAGGTCGCCGTCCTGGTAGCGGCGGCGCTCCCAGCGGATCTCGCCGGCGTCGGCCATCGCCTCCACGGACGGAGTGGCGGACGGGGAGATCAGCAGGACGTCGGCGCCCGCGGCGAGCAGCGACGGCAGCCGGCGCTGGGCGACCTGCCCGGCCCCGAGGACGACCACCCGACGGCCGGAGAGCCGCAGTCCGACGGGGTAGGCGGCGTGTTCGGCGGCATGCTCAGCCATGGCGGTACGGCTCCTTGTACGGAAAGGCGAGTTCGACGGCCGGATCGGCCGCTGCGGCGCTGAAGCGGCTGGTGAAGAGGTGGTACGGCCGGGGTGGCGGGTAAGGCCCCGGCCCACAGCCTATGGGGCTGCGGGCCGGGGGTCATGCGGGGCGGGTGGCCGCTCCGCTCAGATCTTCTCGGTGACTCCGGCGGAGTCGAAGGTCGCGACCTCGTGCATGGCGCGGGCGGCGCTCTGCACCACGGGGAGCGCCAGCAGGGCGCCGGTGCCCTCGCCGAGGCGCAGATCGAGGTCGACCAGCGGGCGCAGGCCCAGCTTGTTCAGGGCCGCGACATGGCCGGGCTCGGCGCTGCGGTGACCGGCGATGCAGGCGGCCAGCGCCTCGGGGGCGATGGCACGGGCCACGAGTGCGGCGGCGCCGGCGCTCACCCCGTCGAGGATCACCGGCGTACGCAGCGAGGCGCCGCCGAGGATCAGGCCGACCATGGCCGCGTGCTCCAGGCCGCCGATCGCGGCGAGGACGCCGATCGGGTCGGCCGGGTCGGGCTGGTGCAGCTCCAGGGCGCGGCGGACCACCTCGACCTTGCGGGCGTGCGTCTCGTCGTTGATGCCGGTGCCGCGGCCGGTGACCTCGGCCGGGTCGACGCCGGTGTAGACGGCGATCAGCGCGGCGGAGGTGGTGGTGTTGGCGATGCCCATCTCGCCGGTCAGCAGCGCCTTGTTGCCGGCAGCGACGAGATCGCGGGCGGTGTCGATGCCGACCTCGATCGCCTTGAGCACGTCCTCCTGGGTCATCGCCGGGCCCGCCGTGAAATCGGCGGTGCCGGGGCGGACCTTGCGCGGCAGCAGGCCCGGGGTGGCGGGGAGGTCGCCCGCCACCCCGACGTCCACGACACAGACCTCGGCGCCGACCTGATGGGCGAAGGCGTTGCAGACCGCGCCGCCGCCCAGGAAGTTGGCGACCATCTGCCCGGTGACCTCCTGGGGCCAGGGGGTCACGCCCTGGGCGTGCACGCCGTGGTCACCGGCGAAGATCGCGACGGCGGCCGGCTCCGGGATCGGCGGCGGGCACTTGCGGGACAGTCCGCACAGCTGCGCGGAGATGATCTCCAGCATGCCCAGCGCCCCGGCGGGCTTGGTCATCCGCTTCTGCCGCTCCCAGGCCTCGCCGAGCGCCTTGGCATCCAGCGGGCGGATGCCCTGCAGGGTCTCCTGGAGCAGGTCGTGCGGGCTCTCGCCGGGCAGCGCACGGCGGCCGTAGGTCTCCTCGTGGACGACCCAGGACAGCGGACGGCGCTTGGACCAGCCGGCCTGCAGCAGCTCGGGCTCTTCCGGGAACTCGTCGACGTAACCGACACACAGGTAGGCGACGACTTCGAGGTGCTCGGGCAGGTCCAGTTCGCGGACCATCTCCCGCTCGTCGAAGAAGCTGACCCAGCCGACGCCCAGGCCCTCGGCCCGGGCGGCGAGCCAGAGGTTCTCGACGGCGAGCGCGGAGGAGTACGGGGCCATCTGCGGCTGGGTGTGCCGGCCGAGGGTGTGCCGGCCGCCGCGGGTGGAGTCGGCGGTGACGACGATGTTGACCGGCGTCTCCAGGATCGCCTCGATCTTCAGCTCGCGGAACTGCTTGGCGCGCGCCTTGGGCAGCGACTTGGCGTACGCCTCGCGCTGCTGCATGGCGAGCTGGTGCATCTTCTCGCGGGTCTCGGCCGAGCGGATGACGACGAAGTCCCAGGGCTGGGAGTGGCCGACGCTGGGGGCGGTGTGGGCCGCCTCCAGGACGCGCAGCAGCACGTCGTTGGGGATCGGGTCGCTGCGGAAACCGTTGCGGATGTCGCGGCGTTCACGCATGACGCGGTGCACGGCGGCGCGCTCGGAGTCGTCGTACCCGACGGCCGGGGACGCGTCGGCCGGGGAACCGGCGTGGGCGTCGGCAGCGTCGCCGTCGGGCGCCACCGCGGACTGCTGTGCTCCGGCCGGCTGCGGCCGGCCGTCGTCCTGGTCCTGGTCCTCGTCCTCGCCGAGCTGGACGAGCGCGGCGGCGTCCTGCTGCTGGGGCATCTCGTCGAGGGCGGCGACGGGGGCGTCGGCGCTGGGCACGGGCACGGCCGACGCGGTCTGCTCGCCGGACGCCTGGGCCGGGATGTGGACGACGACAGGCGGGGCTTCGGCGAGCGGGGCGACGGGGCCGGCGTTCTCGGCGGGGCCGGCGTTTTCCGTGGGACCGGCGTTCTCCGTGGGGTCGTCGGTCATGGCGCTCGGGTCGGTCGTGTCGCTCGCGTCGGTCCGGGCGGTCTCGTTCGTCCCGGCGGTCTCGTCGGGTGCGGGGGCCGTGGCGGATGCGGCGGGGGTGGAGGAGGCCGGCTCGGCGGGGCTCTGGGAGCCGTCCGCCTGGGGCTGCTGCTCGACACCGGCGGCACCGTCGTCCGGGCCCTGCGGCGCGGCGGCCGGGGCGGGCACCGCGGCGGTCTGCTGCCCTGCGGCATCGGCGGGGGCACCGGGCTGCGGCTGCCCGGCGACCGGCTGCTGCGTCTCGGGCGGCTCTATGACGGCCTGTTCCGCGGGCGCGCCCTCTTCGGATGCGGGAAGGGCAACGGAGTCCTCGGGCACGGCGGCCGACTCCGGGGCGGCGGGGGCCGGGGCGGCCTCCGTCCCGGGCTCGGGCTGGGTCGCCTCGGCGGCGCCGGGTCAGGACGGAACGGCCGGGACGGAGAGTGCCGTAGCGGACGCCACGGCACCGGACGTCACGGCA
>NZ_SDIG01000068.1:0-31064 GCF_004122755.1 Streptomyces sp. TM32 | reverse complement strand
TGCCGCCGTCGAGCTCGTCCTCACCGGAGTCGAAGACCGAAACGATGTTGGTGTGCGTGAGCTTCGCCACGGACTGGGCCTCACGGCGGAAGCGCTCACGGAAGGCCTGCTCGCGGCCGAGCTCGGTGTGCAGGGTCTTGATCGCGACCTCGCGGTCGAGCACGCTGTCGTAGGCGAGGTGCACGGAGGCCATGCCACCCGCGCCGAGAAGATCACGAAGCTGGTAACGTCCCCCGCCGACCGAACGGCCCTCGTATTGGCCCTGAGCGCCGTCCTGGCTCATCGCTCCGCTTCCCCCTACGCGCGCACTATCCCGTACGGATAGTGATCAAAATCTGGAATTCCGCAGCCAAGTCTGCCCCAGGGCCTGGACACGTCAAGCTGTGTGCCCGTTCCGTGACCAGATGCGCAAGATCGCGTCACAGCCCACAGACAATTTCGGCACCGGATCGTCCCAGGTGAACTTGCCCGCGCTGGCTTCCGGCAGGTTTGATGGCCGGTCCACGACGGACCGATGGGTGCCGCGGAACCTGTAGCGTGCTCTAGCGAAGACCGATGACCTTACCGCTCTCATGCGGATCGATTCGACGGCGAGGACCGATGGCACCGACGCAGAGCCCCCAGGGCCCGTCCGATCCTGACGCCACCGGCTCCAATATCCCCGACGCACCGGAGATGTGGGGCAACGGCGGGCTGGTCGGCGACGGCCGCTACCGGCTCACGCGACGGCTCGGTCGCGGCGGTATGGCGGAGGTGTTCGCGGCGGAGGACGTACGGCTCGGCCGCACCGTCGCCGTGAAGCTGCTGCGTGCCGACCTCGCCGAGGACCCGGTCTCCAAGGCCCGCTTCACGCGTGAGGCACAGTCCGTGGCCGGGCTGAACCACCACGCGGTGGTGGCGGTCTACGACTCGGGTGAGGATCTGGTCGGCGGCAACACCGTGCCGTACATCGTGATGGAGCTGGTCGAGGGCCACACCATCCGCGATCTGCTGCTCAACGCCGATGCCCCGCCGGCCGACCAGGCGCTGATCATCGTCTCCGGGGTGCTGGAGGCGCTGGCCTACAGCCATCAGCACGGCATCGTGCACCGTGACATCAAGCCCGCGAACGTGATCATCACCAACAGCGGCGCCGTCAAGGTCATGGACTTCGGCATCGCCCGTGCCCTGCACGGCGCCCAGTCCACGATGACCCAGACCGGCATGGTCATGGGAACGCCCCAGTACCTCTCCCCGGAGCAGGCGCTCGGCAAGACCGTCGACACCCGCTCCGACCTCTACGCCACCGGCTGTCTGCTCTACGAGCTCCTCACGCTGCGGCCGCCGTTCACCGGCGAGACCCCGCTTTCGGTGGTCTACCAGCACGTACAGGACATGCCGGTGGCGCCGTCCGAGGTCGCCGACGCGGTGCCGCCGGAGCTGGACGGCCTGGTCATGCGGTCGCTGGCCAAGGACCCCGACGACCGGTTCCAGTCCGCCGAGGAGATGCGCGGCCTGGTCCAGTACTCGCTGCAGATGCTGCACGAGCAGGGCGGCCACACCGGCACCTGGAACACCGGCCCGGTCGCCCTGCACGAGGGCGGGCACGGCGCGTCCATGGGCACCGCGGCCACCACGGCCCTGCCGCACCCCGACGCCGGCCAGACCACGGCCCAGCCGATCCTCACGCCCGGTATGCGCGACGACGACGGCGGCTTCGACGGCGGCCCCCGCCAGGCCAGGGGCGGCCGCGGCAAGATCTGGCTGATCGCGGCGCTCGCGGTGATCGCGATCGCGGTGGGTGTGGCCTTCGCGCTGCAGAACACCGGCGGCCAGGACAAGAAGAAGGACACCCCCACGACGCAGTCCCCGTCGCCGTCCAAGGACGACAAGACGAGCGAGCCGCCGCCGGAGGAGCCGAGCACCCCGCAGACCGAGCCCGGCACCACGGGCGGTGACGGCGGCACGTACAGCCAGCCGCCGCCCCAGGAGCCCAGCACGCCGGAGACGTCCGAGCCGCCCACCTCCGAGCCCCCGACGTCGGAGCCGCCGACCTCCGAGCCGCCCACCGACTCCACCGGCGGGACGACGGACGGCGGGACCGCCGATGGCGGCACCGCGGACGGCGGGACCGCGGACGGGGGCACCACCAACGGCGGAACGACCACCGGGACGGACAGCGGGACCACCACCGGCAGCGGCACGGACGCCGGCTCGACGCTCGGCCCGGCCGGCTGACGGGCGCCCCGCCGCGGTTCAGCGGGTGAACGCGTTCCGCACGGCCCGGTACTCGCGGGTCCACCACACGGCCAGTGCGGCCGCCGCCGGGAACTGGGCATCGGTGCGGCGGTCGCCGAGCTGGTAGCGCCAGGTGAGCATCCAGAAGTCGTTCAGCCGCTCCCACCACACCCGGTGGACGGCCGCCGCGAGCTCCTCGGCGCCGGCCCCGCAGGCGCTGCGGTAGGCGCCCGCGTACGCCGCCACCTTGGCCAGGTCCAGCGTCCCGCAGGGGCGTACGAAGAAGATCGCGGCGGCGCGTACCGCCTCTTCGGCGCGCGGCTGGACGCCCAGCCGGTCCCAGTCGACGATCGCGGTCGGCTCCGCGCCGCGGTAGAGGACGTTCAGCGGGTGGAAGTCGCCGTGCACCCAGCCCGTCTGGGGCTCCGCGCCGGGTGCCGGGCGGTGGTGTGCCAGCTCGGCCAGCAGCGCCCGGCGCTCCAGCAGACGGTGTTCGGCGAGTTCGTCGAAGCTGGTGCGCGGACGGGCGCCGCGGGCCAGGGCCAGCAGCTCCTCGATCGTCTCGAAGGTCCGCTCCGGGTCGGCGCCGGCGTCCGCGCAGGGCGGCCGGGGCGGATGCGGTTCGCCGGCCATGGCCTGCTCCAGGGCGGTGTGGACCAGCCCGAGCAGCGCGCCCAGCCGCCAGGACTGGCCACGGGTCAGCGCCGCGCCGCCGAGGTGCCGGCCCTCGACCCAGGGGTGCAGGGCGTAGCAGCGGCCGTCGAGGACGGTGACGGTGCGGCCGTCCGCGTCGGCGAGGGGCGGGACGACCGGCAGGCCGAGCGCGGCGAGCCGGCGGGTGGCGCGGTGCTGGCGGGTGAGGGCGGCGCGGTCGCCGTCGAGGTGGTGCTTGAGGAAGTACCGGCCGCGGGTGGTGGCGAGGAAGTAGCCGTGGTTGAGCAGGCCCTCGGCGACGGGCTCACAGGACAGCGGCGCGCCGGCGCCGGTGTAGTGGCGGAGCAGGGCTCCGAGGGTGTCTTTGTCGGGCGTCGCCGCCGTCCGGACTACAGATGAGCGCAGCACTCGCCAGATGTTAGATCAACTGCGTACGTGGCAGGGGGCGCGCCGGAGAGCCTTACACAGAGTGCGCACCCCGGAAGACCGGCACATCGGTGAGGTAGTGCAGGGTCACGAACTCCGGCTCGACGCGCAGGAAGACGGGGGCGTAGGGGGCGCCGTCGGCCAGCCGGGGGGAGCTCCCGAAGAGTTGCCGTTCGAGGGGGGTGGGCTCGACGACCCGGGCGGTGCCGGTGAACTGCACCGACCAGGTGTCGTCCTCGCCGCTGTTGACGTTGTCGGCCTCGTAGGCGACCACGCTGCCGTCCAGAGCCTGGTGGTAGCCGTAGCCCTGGTGCAGCCGCAGCACCAGCCGGCCGTCGAGGACGAGGTGCCGGGCGACGGTGGTGAAGGGCAGTGCCCGCCGACTGGCAGAGACGCGCCCGTACGGCGTGCGGCTCAGCAGCTCGATGGCACGGTAGTTGTCGGTGGGCATGGCACCACCTTGCCGGGCGGATCCGTCCGACACGTAGGGGCCAGCAGCCCCGGGCGGCGGGGCCGATGGTCCTGAATCACCATGAGCCGGGCGGGGCGCATCCGCCACGCCTTGGCTGCTCAGTGACGTTCGGCCTGCATCCTCGCGACGTAGGCGGCGGCCTGGGAGCGCCGTTCCATGCCGAGCTTCGACAGCAGGCTGGAGACGTAATTCTTGATCGTCTTCTCGGCGAGGTGCAGCCTTTCGCCGATGGCACGGTTGGTCAGGCCCTCGCCGATCAGATCGAGAATCCGGCGTTCCTGGTCGGTGAGGTTCGCCAGCTTGTCGTCACCCTTGGTGGTGCTGCCGTCGCGCAGCCGCTCCAGCACCCGGGCGGTGGCCACCGGGTCGAGCAGGGACTTGCCGGCCGCCACGTCGCGCACCGCGGAGAGGAGCTCGTTGCCCCGAATGGCCTTGAGGACATATCCGGCCGCACCGGCCATGATCGCATCGAAAAGGGCTTCGTCGTCCGCGAAGGAGGTGAGCATCAGGCATTTGATGTCCTCATCTTGCGACCGGATCTCGCGGCAGACCTCGACACCGCTCCCGTCGGGCAGCCGGACATCGAGCACCGCCACGTCCGGGCGGGTCGCAGGGATCCTGACCAGGGCATCTGCGGCGGTACCCGCCTCGCCGACCACCTCGATGTCGTCCTCGACCGAGAGCATTTCGTGGACGCCACGCCGGACAACTTCGTGGTCATCGAGCAGGAATACCGTGATTTTTCCGTCTTCGCGCACCCTCCCAGTCTCACACATCGACTCTTCCCGTGCTCCAGGTCACCGATATAACGTGCCATTGTCCCGGCGGCCTGCAACGCTGTGACCAGGGGTTGTTCCAAGCCTTAGTGATTTACTTGGAAATCCAAGCAAAATCGCAGGTCAGCGCCGTTTCCACTTCGGCTTTGACAATGGGTAACGTGCAATGAGCAGGCCACTGTCCGGGAGCTTTGTTCCACCCGGATCCGGCCGCGATCGCACACACCCCGTGCGCCGTATCGGATACCGGGTGAGCCGCAATACGGCCACCGGCGGACCCCGGGGGCCGGACAGACGGAGGAGCAGCACGTGACCGTGGAAGGCACTGCGCAGCGGAAAAACACCCGCGGCAGCAGCAAGCGCACCACCGCCGCAAAGGCGACGTCGGCCAAGAAGGCGTCCCCGGCCAAGGCCCGGAACTCCGGCCGGCCCGAGCAGGCGGAGCAGGATCAGCTCGTACAACTGCTGACCCCCGAAGGGAAGCGGGTCGAGCACCCCGATTACTCGATCGACCTGTCCCCCGACGAGCTGCGCGGGCTCTACCGCGACATGGTGCTGACGCGGAAGTTCGACGCCGAGGCGACCACCCTCCAGCGCCAGGGCGAACTGGGCCTGTGGGCCTCGCTGCTGGGCCAGGAGGCCGCCCAGATCGGCTCCGGGCGCGCGCTGCGCGACGACGACTATGTCTTCCCGACCTACCGGGAGCACGGCGTGGCATGGTGCCGCGGCGTCGACCCGACGAATCTGCTGGGGATGTTCCGCGGCGTCAATCACGGCGGCTGGGATCCCAGTACCAACAACTTCCACCTCTACACCATCGTCATCGGTTCGCAGACGCTGCACGCGACCGGCTATGCGATGGGTGTGCAGAAGGACGGCGCGGATTCCGCGGTCATTGCGTATTTCGGTGACGGTGCCTCCAGCCAGGGAGATGTCGCGGAATCCTTCACCTTCTCCGCGGTCTACAACGCCCCGGTCGTGTTCTTCTGCCAGAACAACCAGTGGGCGATTTCCGAGCCCACCGAGAAGCAGACCCGGGTGCCGCTCTACCAGCGCGCCCGCGGCTTCGGATTCCCCGGCGTACGGGTCGACGGCAATGACGTCCTGGCCTGTCTGGCGGTGACCCGGGCGGCGCTGGAGCGGGCGCGCACCGGCCAGGGCCCGATGCTCATCGAGGCGTTCACCTACCGCATGGGCGCGCACACCACCTCCGACGACCCGACGAAGTACCGGGCGGACGAGGAGCGTGCGGCCTGGGAGGCCAAGGACCCGATCCTGCGTCTGCGGACGTACCTGGAGGCCGAGGGCATCGTCGACGAGGCATACCTCGCCTCGATCGACGAGGAGAGCGAGGCCCTGGGCAAGCGGGTCCGCGACGCCGTCCGTGCCATGCCCGACCCGGACGACATGGCGATTTTCGAGAATGTCTATGCCGATGGGCATGCGCTCGTCGATGAGGAGCGCGCACAGTTCGCCGCCTACCAGGCGTCGTTCGTCGATGCCGGCGCCGCGGAGGGGAACTGACCATGGCCGTCTTCGAGAAGATCACCATTGCCAAGGCGATCAACGAGTCGCTGCGCGCCTCCATGGAGGCCGACCCCAAGGTCCTCGTCATGGGCGAGGACGTCGGCAAGCTCGGCGGCGTCTTCCGCGTCACCGACGGCCTGCAGAAGGACTTCGGCGAGGACCGGGTGATCGACACCCCGCTCGCCGAGTCCGGCATCGTCGGCACGGCGATCGGCATGGCACTGCGCGGCTATCGCCCGGTCGTCGAGATCCAGTTCGACGGCTTCGTCTTCCCCGCCTACGACCAGATCGTCACGCAGCTCGCGAAGATGCACGCCCGCGCGCTGGGCAAGGTCAAGGTGCCGGTCGTCATCCGCATCCCGTACGCGGGCGGCATCGGCGCGGTCGAGCACCACTCCGAGTCCCCCGAGGCGCTGTTCGCGCATGTCGCGGGCCTCAAGATCGTCACCCCCTCGAACTCCTCCGATGCCTACTGGATGCTCCAGCAGGCCATCGCGGGCGACGACCCGGTCATCTACTTCGAGCCCAAGCGTCGCTACCACGACAAATCGCGGCTGGACACCGAGTCGATCCCGGATCCGCTGCACAAGGCCCGGATCGCCCAGAACGGCTCCGACCTCACGCTGGCCGCCTACGGCCCGATGGTGAAGGTCTGCCTGGACGTCGCCAAGGTCGCGGCCGAGGAGGGCAAGTCGGTCGAGGTCGTCGACCTGCGCTCGCTCTCCCCGATCGACTTCGACACCGTGCAGTCGTCGGTGCAGAAGACCGGCCGGCTGGTCGTCGTCCACGAGGCCCCGGTCTTCTTCGGCGCAGGTGCCGAGATCGCCGCCCGGATCACCGAGCGGTGCTTCTACCACCTGGAGGCTCCGGTCCTGCGGGTCGGCGGTTTCCACTCCCCGTATCCGCCCTCCCGTCTGGAGGACGAGTACCTTCCGGGGCTGGACCGGGTGCTCGACGCCGTCGACCGTGCGTTGGCGTACTGAGGGTTTGAGGAGAGTTCGTGACCATGACTGCAAGTCCCGCCCGCGCTCAGCGCTTCCGCGAGTTCAAGATGCCCGACGTGGGCGAGGGACTCACCGAGGCCGAGATCCTCAAGTGGTACGTCCAGCCGGGCGACACCGTCACCGACGGCCAGGTCGTGTGTGAGGTCGAGACCGCCAAGGCCGCCGTCGAACTGCCCATTCCGTACGACGGGGTGGTGCACGAGCTGACCTTCGGCGAGGGCGTCACCGTCGATGTCGGCACCGTCATCATCTCGGTGGACACCGACCCCGGCGCCGGGCCCGCCGCGGCGCCGACGGCCAACGTGCCGCAGGAAGCCGCCCCCTCCGCCGAGGAGGACGCCGAGCCGCAGGGCCGTCAGGCGGTGCTGGTCGGATATGGCGCCGCGCCGTCCTCGACCAAGCGCCGGGCTCGCAAGCCGCAGCCCGCGGTGCCGGCCCAGCCGGAGTCCGCGAGCGCCGGGCTCCAGGCGGAGCTGAACGGACGGGCCACGCCCCCGCCGGTGATCACCCCGGTGCCCGTGCCCGCCGCGCCTGCCGCCCCCGTGGCTGCCGCGACCTCCGGCCGTCCGCTGGCCAAGCCGCCGGTGCGCAAGCTCGCCAAGGACCTCGGCATCGATCTGGCGACGGTCGCCCCGACCGGGCCGGACGGCATCATCACCCGCGAGGACGTGCATGCGGCGGCCGCCCCGGCAGCGGCGGCTCCGGTCGGCGCTCCGGTGCCGGTGGCCGCGGCCCCGGCGGAGCCCGGCGCCGTCGACACCGCCGCACGCGAGCGGCGGGTACCGGTCAAGGGCGTACGTAAGGCCACCGCGCAGGCGATGGTCGCCAGCGCCTTCACCGCGCCGCACGTCACGGAGTTCATCACCGTCGATGTGACCCGCACGATGAAGCTCGTCCAGGAGCTCAAGCAGGACCCGGACATGGCGGGGCTGCGGGTCAACCCGCTGCTGCTCGTCGCCAAGGCCTTCCTGGTCGCCCTCAAGCGCCACCCGGAGGTCAATGCGGCCTGGGACGACGCGCATCAGGAGATCGTCTACAAGGACTACGTCAACCTGGGGATCGCGGCGGCCACCCCGCGCGGGCTGATCGTCCCGAACATCAAGGACGCCGGGTCCAAGACCCTCCCCCAACTCGCCGCCGATCTGGGCGAGCTGATCTCCACCGCCCGTGAGGGCAAGACCTCCCCGGCGGCGATGTCCGGCGGCACGGTCACCATCACCAACGTCGGCGTCTTCGGCGTCGACACCGGTACGCCGATCCTCAACCCGGGGGAGTCGGCGATCCTCGCCTTCGGCGCGGTCAAGCTCCAGCCGTGGGTCCACAAGGGCAAGGTGAAGGCGCGTCAGGTCACCACCCTCGCGCTGTCCTTCGACCACCGCCTCATCGACGGTGAGCTGGGCTCCAAGCTGCTCGCGGATGTCGCGGCGGTGCTGGAACGGCCCAAGCGGCTGATCACCTGGGGATGACCCGGGATGCGGAGCCGGGCGGTGCAGGGCGGCGTTTCACGTGAAACGCCGCCCTGCACCCGCCCCGGCCCCGTGGACGAACATCGGCTCGCGGTCCCCGCGCCCCCGCTCCGGCCGTACGTCAGCGGGTACGCCGGATACCGGCAGGCCGGGGTGCCGCCGGGCCGGCACCGTGGGCTTCCCTCACCCCGGCTGACCCTGATCTTCACCCTTGATGAGCCCCTCACGCTGGCCGGCCACCCCGATCCGGCGCAGGCACCGGACACCTACGACGCCCTCCTGGGCGGTCTGCACACCCGCCCTGCGCTGATCACCCACCAGGGCCGTCAGTCCGGCATTCAGCTCGGCCTGCACCCGCTGGGCGTCCGCGCCCTGCTGGGACTGCCGGCCGGTGAGCTGGCGGGCATCGACCTTCCCGCGGAAGCGGTGCTCGGACGGCAGGGCGTGGAGGTGGGCGAGCGGCTGCGGGCGGCCCGCAGCTGGCCGGAGCGGTTCGCGCTGCTGGACGCGTATCTGCTGGGCCGGCTGTTCCCGCAGGCAAGCGGTGCCGGCCCCGGACCGGCTCCCGAGGTCCTCCGTGCCTGGCGGCTGCTGGCGCGGTCAGGGGGCGCCGCACCGGTATCGACGCTCGCCGCCGAGGTCGGCTGGAGCACCCGTCATCTGACCTCGCGCTTCCGGCGGGAGACCGGCCTGACGCCCAAGACCACCGCCAGGGTCCTCCGGTTCGACCGGGCGCGTCGGCTGCTCGGTGCCGCCGCCGGCCGGGGCACCCCACCGCTCCTGGCCGATCTGGCCATCCGCTGCGGGTACTTCGACCAGGCCCATCTGGCCCGGGAGTTCCGTGCGCTGGCCGGCTGTCCGCCCAGCCAATGGCTCGCCGAGGAGTTCCGAAACGTCCAAGCCCCGGGGGGCGCCTTCGAGGAAGGCTGAGGTCAGCGGCCCACCGGGGGCCGCGCACCCGATCCAGGAGGTCCGGCGATCATGTCCGACACCACACCCGCACCCCAGGTATGGCCGACGCTGCGGGCCCGCGATGCCCGTGCGCTGATCCGGTTCCTGGCCGATGCCTTCGGGTTCGAGGAGACCGTGGTCATCCCCGGGGAGGGCGGGCACGTCGAGCACGCCCAGCTCTCCTGGCCGGAGGGCGGCGGCATCATGCTCGGCTCCGTCAGGGACGGGAAGGAGGATCACTGGCCGCTGCAGCCGGGAACCTTCGGGGCCTATGTCGTCACGGACCGTCCCGACGAGCTGTATGCGCGTGCCACCGCGGCCGGCGCGGAGATCACCGATGAGCTGACCGTCACCGACTACGGCTCACGGGGGTTCGGCGCCCGCGATCCCGAGGGCAACCGCTGGTCGTTCGGTACCTATCGCGGCGAGCCGCGGACGCGGTAGCGAGCGGTACGGGCCGGTGGTCAGCCGCGGATGAGCTGCACCGCGCGGCTGAAGTGTCCCACCGGACCGGCCTGGCCGGATTCGTCGGCGCGCGCGGCGGCGCGGGTCAGGGTGACACCGGCCCACAGGCCGGCCACGATCAATGCCACGACGACGGTGTTCCGCGTGCGGCGGCCGGCGTTCGTCCTGGGCTGCATGGTCCACTCCCCTTGGCTGTCCGAGCCTCCCCGGCTCTGCCTCTATTCACCCATGGAATGCGCGCCGATCCGTACGCGGCAGGTACGGACTCTTGTCAGCCTTTAGGTGGACCCGACATCCGCCTGAGGTCTGCCGTGCGGCCGGCTCCGGCCCCCCGGGGACGGCCCTCCCGTCGGGTCGCCGTTGGTTGCGGGCCACGTCCGCGCACATCACGCGCTTACCAGGGCAATCTGGGCCAGTCATGTCCGCATCGCGGACCGGGGTGTCGTACGCATACCTCTTGTATCTATCCTGTGTGCATGCCCTCTACATCCACACCTACCGTCCCCGCCCGGGAGTCCGCCAGACAGCCGCCAGCCGCCGAGCGGGTCTATGCGCATATCAAGGACGCCGTCCTGGACCGCCGCTACGAGGGCGGGATGCTGCTCACCGAGGGCGAACTGGCCGAGGCCGTGGGGGTGTCACGGACGCCGGTGCGGGAGGCGCTGCTGCGGCTGGAGGTCGAGGGGCTGATCAAGCTCTACCCGAAGAAGGGCGCGCTGGTGCTGCCGGTCTCCGCGCAGGAGATCGCCGACGTCGTCGAGACCCGGCTGCTGGTCGAGAAGCACGCCGCGGCCAAGGCGGTGCCCGCGAACGAGGAACTGATCGGCGAGCTGACGGAGCTGCTGGAGACGATGCGGGAGCAGGCGGCGTCCGGCGATCTGGCCGCCGTCTCCGTCACCGACCGTGCGTTCCACGCCGCCATCGTGCGCAGCGCCGGCAATCAGATCCTGGACCGCCTCTACGACCAGCTGCGCGACCGCCAGCTGCGGATGGGGGTCGCGGTGATGCATGCCCACCCGGACCGGATCGCCAAGAACATCGCCGAGCATGCGGAGATCCTCGAAGCGCTGCGGGCCGGGGACGCGGACGCCGCGACCGACGTCGTGCAGCGCCACGTCAGCTGGGTCCGTCACCTCGCGCAGGGCGAGGCGCGATGAGCGCCGGCTCCGGACGTGCCGACGGCTCCGGCATAGGTGGCGGCTGCGCCCGGCTGCTGCCCGCTGACCCGCCCGGCGGCCCCCAGGCGATGGCCGTCTGGGGCATCGGCGTCGCGGTCTACTTCGTCGCCATCACCTACCGCACCAGCCTCGGAGTGGCGGGCCTGGACGCCGCCGAGCGCTTCCACATCAACGCCTCGGCGCTGTCGACCTTCTCCCTCCTGCAACTGCTGGTGTATGCGGGGATGCAGATCCCCGTCGGCCTGCTGGTCGACCGGCTCGGGCCCAAGAGGGTGCTGACCCTCGGCGTGGTGCTCTACACCGTCGGCCAGTTCGGCTTTGCGCTCTCCTCGTCGTACGGCATGGCGCTCGGCTCCCGTGCGCTGCTCGGCTGCGGGGACGCGATGACGTTCATCAGCGTGCTGCGGCTGGGCTCCCGGTGGTTCCCGGCCCGCCGCGGCCCGATGATCGCGCAGATCGCCGCGCTGGTCGGCATGGCGGGCAACCTGGTCTCGACCCTCGTGCTCGCGCGGTTCCTGCACAGCTTCGGCTGGACCCCGACCTTCGTCTCCAGCGCCGCCGGCGGCATCGTCGTGCTGATCGTGCTGCTGCTGTTCCTCAGGGACCACCCCGAGGGCTTCGCCCCGCCGCCCCCCTCCGCCCAGCACACCGGCCTGGGGTTCGTCCGCCGGCAGATCGTCGAGTCCTGGCGTGAGCCCGGCACCCGGCTGGGCATGTGGGTGCACTTCACCACCCAGTTCCCCGCGATGGTGTTCCTGCTGCTCTGGGGCCTGCCGTTCCTCGTCGAGGCACAGGGGCTGTCCCGGGGCACCGCCGGTGAACTGCTCACCCTGGTGGTGCTCTCCAACATGGCGGTGGGCCTGATCTACGGCCAGGTCATCGCCCGCCACCACGCGGCCCGTACGCCACTGGCTCTGGGCACGGTCCTCGCCACGGCGCTGATGTGGGCGATCGTTCTGTGCTGGCCGGGCGCTCATGCGCCGATGGGGCTGCTGATCGTGCTGTGCGCGGTGCTGGGTGCCTGCGGCCCCGCTTCGATGATCGGCTTTGACTTCGCGCGTCCCGCCAATCCGCCCGAGCGTCTGGGCACCGCCTCCGGCATCGTCAACATGGGTGGCTTCACGGCCTCGATGACGACCCTGTTCGCCATCGGGGTCCTGCTGGACGCCACCGGCGACAACTACCGGATCGCCTTTGCCTCGATCTTCGTCGTGGAGGCGCTCGGTGTCTCGCAGATGCTGCGGCTGCGCCGGCGGGCGGTACGACGCGAGCGTGAACGGCTGGTGGCCAGCCGGGTGGAGGCGGTCCACGTTCCCGCGTGACCCCGACGGCCAACTGGCCGGTGGGCGGGCCCGTTTCACGTGAAACGGACAGCGCAGTTTCACGTGAAACGGCTCACTCCGGAAACCACTCCCCGTTCGCCGGCCGGGCGGGGGTGAGGGTGTCGGCCGGATCCTGCCCGGCCCGTCGCCGCTACGGCGTGACGGCGAAGTTGTTCAGGATCGCCTCGGCCAGCTCACGGTCGCCGTCGATCTTGACCTGCTCGGCGACGGCCGCCGCACGGACCCGGCCGCAGGCCAGCTGGTGGAAGGTGTCCCAGTCCAGGGCGAACGTCACGGTCGGGCCGAGCGAGACGCTGCCGTCGATCGTGGCGTTGCCCTCGGCGTCGATACGGACCGTGCGCAGGAACTCCAGCGGTCCGCTGACGTCGAAGACCACCGCCGCATCGGCCGGCGCCTGGGCCCTCTTGGCGACGATGCCGGGCAGTGTCTTCACCAGCAGATCGCGCGCCACCTGCGCGCCGGGGGAGTCGAGGTTGCCGGGCTTGCCGAGGGCCCGGCGCAGGTCCTGCTCATGCACCCAGACATCGAACGCCCTCTGCTGCAGCACGAATTCCAGCGAATGGTCCTCACCGAGCGGGCTGTGCACCACGGCGTCCGGCTGACGGGACTCGTTGCGCAGCTGCCGGGAGCGGCGGATGACGGTGTATTCGAGCTCGCTGAGCATCTCCGGCGCGGTGTGGTGCCGGCGGACGTCGACCTGCACTTCCATACGCCGCGCCGACTCGCTGCGTACGTGGTAGAGGTCGCGCGGCAGGGTGTGGATCGGCCGCGGGTCGCCCAGCATTTCGCATTCCAGGCCGATGACATGGGAGACGACATCGCGCACGGACCATCCTGGCAGGCCCGTCGCCCTGTTCCACTCGCCCTCGACGAGCGGAGTCACCAGCTCGGTTATCGCTTCTATGGAGTGAGTCCAGGCATCGATGGAGGACTGAAGGCTGGGATGGACGGTCACGGGACCCCTCGGACGGTTCGTACGCGGGCTGCTGTCTGTGCAGTTAAGTTACGCTGCGCACGGGCACCCCGGCAGTGCTTTCGGGTGACCATCGTAGGCCGATGTCTCCCGGCCGCAGAGGGGTGCGGCGCGGGGGCGGAACGTGCGCTTCTCAGTCCTCGCCGCGCTCCCGCTCCGCCAGCCGGATCACACCGACCGTGACGGCGATGAGCAGCGCCGGATCCGCCTCCCCCCGCAGGACGTTGACCGCATAGGTGTCGCGCACGGTCAGCCAGCGTCGTGAGATCTCGGCGAGCAGCTCCCCCTCGTACTCGATCGCGAACTCCCGGTCGAAGATCTTTCCGCTGACGTCCAGTTCGGTGCCGTCCACCAGCTCGACGCGATAGTGGTTGCGCAGCAGCGAGAGCCGCTTGCGCCTGATCGTGGCCAGCGGTTTGTCGTCCCGCTCGATGGTCATCGTGTCGCGCAGGCTGAGCATCTTCTTGCGGATGGTGACCAGCACCCGCCGCTCCGGGTCCTTCAGCTCGAAGGTTTCCCGCAGCCGCAGCGCCTTCCCGTCCACGAGGAAGGCGTGCCGCCCGTGCTCGTCCTCGATCCAGTAGTCGTCACCGATGCCGAAAATGCGGTCACGGACCAGGTACTTACGCGAATGCGGGGCCGGCTCCCCGGGAGATTGCAGCATGGGTGACGTGTTCCCCAGCGGGCCTGCGGAATGTGCACGCACCGGAGTGACGTTGAATGTCCACATGGCTTCACGTGCACGCGTCCGCGCCCCCGAGCTGGTCGGCAAGGGCGGCTGGCTGAACACCGGCAACAAGGATCTGACCCTCTCCGACCTGCGTGGACGCATTGTCGTCCTGGATTTCTGGACCTTTTGCTGTGTGAACTGTCTGCATGTCCTGGACGAGCTGCGGGCGCTGGAGGAGCGCCACCGCGACACGGTCGTGATCGTCGGTGTGCACTCCCCGAAGTTCGTGCACGAGGCCGAGCACCAGGCGGTCGTGGACGCCGTGGAGCGCTACGGCGTGGAGCATCCGGTCCTCGACGACCCCGAGCTCGCCACGTGGAAGCAGTACGCGGTCAGGGCCTGGCCGACGCTCGTGGTGATCGACCCCGAGGGCTATGTCGTCGCCCAGCACGCCGGCGAGGGCCATGCGCACGCGATCGAGAAACTGGTCGAGGAGCTGGAGGCCGAGCACACGGCGAAGGGCACCCTGCGCCGCGGCGACGGCCCCTACGTACCGCCGGAGCCGGTCGCCACCGATCTGCGCTTCCCCGGCAAGGCCGTCCGGTTGCCGCACGGCAGCTTCCTGGTCTCGGACACCACGCGCCATCAGCTGGTGGAGCTGGCGGCGGACGGCGAGCAGGTGCTGCGGCGCATCGGCTCCGGTGCGCGCGGGCTGACCCCCGATTCCTTCAACGAGCCGCAGGGCCTGGCGCTGCTGCCCGACGGCACGGTGGCCGTGGCGGACACGGTCAACCACGCCGTCCGGGTCTTCGACCCCGAGAGCGGCGCGCTGGAGACGGTGGCCGGCACCGGCACGCAGTGGTGGCAGGGCTCGCCGACCTCGGGCCCGGCGCGCGAGGTGGCGCTCTCCTCGCCGTGGGACCTCGCCTGGTGGCGGGGCCGGCTGTGGATCGCGATGGCCGGGGTGCACCAGCTGTGGACGTACGACCCGGCCACCGGCACGGTCGAGGTGGCGGCCGGCACCACCAACGAGGGCCTGGTGGACGGCCCGGCCGCCGAGGCCTGGTTCGCCCAGCCGTCCGGGCTCGCGGCGGCCGGCGAGCGGCTGTGGCTGGCCGACTCCGAGACCAGCGCGGTCCGCTGGGTGGAGCCCGCCGGGACGGGCGACGGCTATGTCGTCCGTACCGCCGTCGGCACCGGCCTGTTCGACTTCGGGCACCGCGACGGCGCCGCCGGTCAGGCGCTGCTCCAGCACCCGCTGGGCGTGACCGCGCTGCCCGACGGTTCGGTGGCCATCGCGGACACCTACAACCACGCGCTGCGCCGCTTCGACCCCGCGAGCGGTGAGGTGACGACGCTGGCGACGGATCTGCGGGAGCCGTCCGCGGCGGTGCTCGTCGACGACGACATCGTGGTCGTGGAGTCGGCCCGGCACCGGTTGACCCGGCTGCGGCTGCCCGAGGAGGCGGTCCGCGTCGAGGCGGTGGCGCACCAGACCCAGCGCGCGGCCACCCGGGTCGCCCCGGGCACACTGCGGCTGGAGGTGGTCTTCCAGGCTCCCGCGGGCCAGAAGCTCGACACCCGCTACGGCCCGTCGACGCGGCTGCTGGTCAGCGCGACCCCGCCGGAGCTGCTCGCCGAGGGCGCGGGCGCGGGCACCGACCTCGGCCGCGACCTGGTGCTCGCGGACGGCGTGACCGAGGGGGTGCTGCATGTCTCGGCGATGGCCGCGTCCTGCGACGACGCCCCGGACATCGAGTACCCCGCCTGCCATGTGCACCAGCAGGACTGGGGCGTTCCGGTCGAGCTCGCCGAGGGCGGGGCGGCTCGGCTGGGGCTGGTTCTCGCGGGGATGGACGCGGAGTAGACGCAGGACCGCCCGGGCCCGGTGGCGGCCCGGGCGCTCGGCCGGTCACCGTGGTGCCGGGCTACTTCCCGACGCCGGCCGCCAGCTGGGCCCCGTGGACGCTCGACGTCCAGTTGGTGACCTTGGTCCTGCCGACGGAGAGGTGCAGCCGCTTCTCCGCGAAGTTGACCGTGACCGGACCGTGCGTGACGGAGCTCGCCGAGACACCCATGAAGTCGACCGTCACCGACTTCTGCTCGGTGCCCTTGGTGGCTGCGGTGTTGGTGGGGAGGACCGCGTAGGCGTAGCCGTGGGCGGGCACGGTGAGGCGGGTGCCGTCGAGGTGCCCCGGCGTGCCCTGCAGCAGCGGCAGCGGGCTCTTGGCGTTGTTGAAGCGCAGCAGCGGGGCGTTGTACAGCGTGCAGTCGCGGCCGGTGGTGTTCTTGAACTTCACCGTGACGTGGCTGTCGGGGCCGCTCTGCTGGGAGAACGTGACCTTGTACGTGCTCGGGAAGCAGTCGGGTACCCGCCGCGATGCCGCCCCCGCTCCCGCCGCGGCCGCACCGCCACCGATGATCTTGCGCTTCTTGCTCTTGGAAGACGAGGACGACTTCGACGACGACTTCGACAACGAGGACGACTTCTTCGACTTCTTCGACTTCTTCGACGAGTGGCTGTTGCAGCCGGTCAGCGCGAGCGAGCCGGCCAGTCCGAGCGCCAGCGCGGCATACGCGGCGGAGCGGTGGCGGGAGCGGCGTGCGGTCATGGTTGGTTTCCCCCGTGGATTGCTGCGGTGTCAGCGAGGTGCGTCTGTCATGGGCACGACCACGATATCCACTGCCGGAGGCGCGCCTCCATTTCCTTCGGGCTGACGCCGGGTTCGCCATGCTTGCGGTGCAATGCGCCGCGCACTCCTGCGCGCGAGGGGCACTTCCGCTCCCCTGCGGCGGAAGTGCCCCTCGCGGCACGCCCCGGATCGGATCCGGATCAGCCGGTGGCGTTTCACGTGAAACCCCGGGACGCCGCGTGGGATTCCGGCCCGGAGGTTCGTTGTCGCTGAGGTGCTCCGGGCCTTGGGCGTGAGTGCCCCGCAACGGCGTAAGGAATCCGGGAGGTACGGGCCGCCGGTCGAGACATGACGGGACGGCGGACACAGCAAAGGGCGCCCGCTGGGGGATGCGGGCGCCCTGGTTCAGGGACGGCTCACCGAAGGGTGGCTCATCAACGCTGCTTCAACGCCGGCTCACCAGGCCGTCGCCTCGCGCACGTCCGGCTGCCAGTACGTCACCCATGCGCTGTCGTCGACGTACGCGGTGCCGCCGGGGAGCGCCACGGCCGCCGAGCCGCCGATGCTGCCCTTGCCGTCGCGTCCGGGGAGGCTGACGGAGAGTGAGGTGGCGGTGCGGCCGTGGCGGCCGGAGCCGGCGGCGGACGAGGTCAGCGCGCCCGCATAGCCGGTCTCGCCGGGGGCGAGCGTGACCACGGCCGACGGCTTGCTGGCCGACAGCTCGGGGAGCGGCGACGGTGCGTCGTCGAAGCGGAGGTCGGGGGCGAGGTGGAGATCGCAGGGGGCGCCGGAGGTGTTGGTGGCCGCCAGCAGCAGATGGTTGACCGGCCGGGTCAGCAGTCTGGCGACGATGTGGACCTTTGCGGCGCCGCAGGCGGTGTGCCGGACGGTGGCGTTGCCGCCTCCGCCCGCACTGCGCGTGCTGACCGTGATGCCGTCCGCCCCGGCCTCCCCGCCGCTGTCGGTGCCGCCGCGCCCCGCGGATGTCTGCTGTGCCCGTCCGCCGTCGGTCTGCAGGCCGCCCGGCGCGGCAGCACCGCCGCCCCCGGACACCGGGACATCGGCCTCCTGGGACTGTGGGTGGAACGGCTTGGCGGCGCTGGTCTGGAGCGGGTTGTCCTGGCCGCCGCAGGCGGTGAGGGTCAGCGCGGCGACGGCGGTCAGCCCGGCAGCGGCGATCCGCAGCGTACGGGGGCGGACGGTCCGTCCCGTGCCGGGGCCACCGGTACCGGCCCTGGCACCGGTCTCCAGGAAGGTCTCGGAGCGGGTGTGGCTGCGCGGCATGTCGGTCTCCCCCGGGTTCGGGTGGCCCGCACCGCGTCTGCGGTACGCCCTGCGGTCCGGCCTGAGGTCTCCCCTGCGGCCTGATCAACAGACTGCCGCCCGCCGCTGCCGTGCCACTAACGTGTGCCTAACGCTCCCGCACGCGGGACGGACGCGGGCACCTCAGCCGCGCCCGTCGCTCCCGCTCCGCCCGTCGCCCGGGCTGTTCCTGCCGGCCTCCCCGCTCTCGCCGTGCTCGTCCCGTGCGAACAACTGCGTCAGCGTGCTGATGGTGTAGACGTCGGTGGCCTCTTCGTCCACCAGATGCATCTCCGCGAGCCGGTCCAGGGCGTCCTGGGTGCGCTCCTGGTCGTACCCGGCGAGCGCCGCCGCCGCAGAGGCGTTGAGGTGCCCGTCCGAGGTCGTCGCGAGTGCGCTGAGCAGCCGGGCGTCGTCCGCCGACAGTCGGGCGACGGACATCCGCAGCGCCGCCGCGACCCCGGTGTCCTCCGCCGACAGCAGCGCGAGCCGCCGCCGTTCGTCGTGCAGCGCCGCGGCCAGCCGGGCCAGCCGCCAGCGCGGCCGGGCGGTCAGCTGGGCGGCCGCGGCCCGCAGTGCCAGCGGCAGCCCGTCGCACAGGTCGACCAGTTCCCGCGCGGCGGCCGGGTCCTCGGCGACCCGCTCCGGGCCGAGCATCGCGCCGAGCAGCGCCGCGCCCTCCTCATGGCCCAGCGCCTGGAGACCGACCGGCACGGCGCAGTCGGTGGCGACCAGACCGTCGAGACGGCTGCGGCTGGTGACGACCGTGGCGCAGTGCGGACCACCGGGCAGCAGCGGCCGTACCTGCGCCGAACTGCGCGCATTGTCGAGGACGACCAGCAGCCGGCGCTCCGCGACCAGCGAGCGGAACAGCGCCGAGGCGGCCTGGGCGGAGCCGGGCACCCGCTCCGGCGGGGTGCCCAGCGCCAGCAGGAAGTCGCGCAGGATCTCGGCCGGCGCCGCCTCATCGCCCTCGCCGAAGCCGCGCAGATCGGCGAAGAGCTGGCCGTCGGGGAAGGCCCCGGCGTGCAGATGTGCCCACTGCACGGCGCAGGCCGTCTTGCCGACACCGGCCGGCCCCGCCACGACCGTGAGCGGGCTCTCACCGGTCGTACGGTCCGTCAAGGCCGAGGTCAGGGAGGTCAGTTGGCGCTCCCGGCCCAGGAAGCGGGCCGGTGGACGGGGCAGCAGCCGGGGGACACCGGCCCGCGCGGGGCCCGATCCGCCCGTCGCGCCCGCCCGCGGACCGCTCTTCGCCGGTGCGGCAGCCGCTTCGTGCGTTGCCGTACCGCTGTTCCCCTGGACCGGCGGCTGCGGCTCGCCCGTGGCGGGGGGCGCCGCGCCGGCCGTCGCGGAACGAGGCCCTCCCGCGGGCCCCCCGCCGGAAGCGCCCGAGGGCCGGGCCGCGGCCTTCCGCTGCTGCCCGGCCGCCTCCGCCCGCAGAATCTCCTCGTATGCGCCGCGCAGCCGCTCGCCGGGGTCGACGCCCAGCTCCTCGTTGAGCAGCCGCCGGGTGCGGTGGAACCACTCCAGCGCGTCGGACTGCCGGCCCGTACGGAACAGCGCCCGCATCAGCCCGGCGATCAGGCCTTCCCGCAAAGGGTGGTTGACGGCGGCGGAGTACAGGATCGCGGCCGCCTGCTCGTGCTCGCCGAGCGCGCCGTACGCCCGCCCGAGCGCCTCCACGGCCGTCAGCCGGCGCTCCTCCAGCGCATGGGCGGCGGCCGCGAAGGGCGGGCTGGTGACCGTGCCGGTCAGGGCGGGGCCCCGCCACAGTCCCAGGGCCTCACGCAGCAGCGGTACGGCATCGGCCGGCGCCGCCTCGGGCCGCGCCAGGGTCACCAGCTCGCCGAACCGGTGGGCGTCGATCAGCTCCTCCGGCAGCCGCAGCAGATAGGCGGAGCCGTGCGTGGCCAGCTCGATGCCGTACGCCTCCGCACCGCCCTCGGCGAGCGTGGCGCGCAGCCGCGAGACATGTCCCTGGACGACGGTGCGGGCATGCTCCGGCGGCTCGTCCTCCCACAGGGAGTCGATCAACTGCTCCAGTGGAACAGTGGTGTTGGGTTGCAGCAACAGCAGCGCGAGCACACTGCGCCGTTTGGCGGGCCCGAGCGACAGCTCCGCGGAGCCGGTCGTCACGGCGATCGGGCCGAGCAGCGAGAAGTCCAACTCAGCCCTCCAGGAAGGCCGTCAGGGCGTTCGCCAGCAGGTACGGGTCCTCGGCACCGCACAGCTCACGCGCCGAGTGCATGGACAGGATCGCCACACCGATGTCGACCGTCGCGATGCCGTGCCGGGCCGCGGTGATCGGCCCGATGGTGGTCCCGCACGGCATCGAGTTGTTGGACACGAAGCTCTGCCACGGCACACCGGCCCGCTCGCAGGCCGCCGCGAAGACGGCCCGTCCGCTGCCGTCCGTCGCATAGCGCTGATTGACGTTGACCTTGAGGATCGGCCCGCCGTTGGGCATCGGGTGGTGCCCTGGCTCATGCCGGTCGCTGTAGTTGGGGTGCACGGCGTGTCCGGTGTCGGACGACAGGCACAGGGTGCCGGCGAAGGCCCGGGCCCGCTCCTCGTACGCACCGCCGCGGGCGAAGACCGAGCGCTCCAGCACCGTGCCGAGCAGCGGGCCGTCCGCGCCGGTGTCGGACTGGCTGCCGTTCTCCTCGTGGTCGAAGGCGGCCAGCACAGGAATACCGGGCAGCTCGCGCCCGCCGGTCGCCGCGGCGGCGAGTGCGGCCGTACCGGCGTGCACGGACAGCAGGTTGTCCATCCGTGGGCCGGCCAGCAGCTCCTGGTCGCGGCCCAGATAGGCGGGTGCCTCGATGCTGTGCACCATCAGGTCCCAGCCCTTGATGTCGTCGGCCGGGACGCCGGTCTCCTCGGCGACGAAGGCGATCAGATCGCCCTCGGCCACCTGACCCAGGCCCCAGATCGGCGTCATGTGGCGCTGCTTGTCGAGCTTGAGGCCGTCGGAATTCACCGAGCGGTCGAGGTGCACGGCCAGTTGTGGCACCCGTAGCAGCGCCCGGTCGATGTGGACGAGCCGGTGGCTGCCGTCCGCCAGCGTCACCCGCCCGCTGAGGCCCAGATCGCGGTCGAGCCAGGTATTGAGCAGCGTGCCGCCGTAGATCTCGACGGCGATCTGCCGCCAGCCGCGGGCACCGGTGTCCGGAATCGGTTTGACCCGCAGATTGGGAGAGTCGGTGTGAGCCCCGACAATTCGGTACGGAGTCGAGGGGCTCGCGTCCTCGGGCACGTACCAGGCGATGAGCGCTCCGCCGCGCAGCACATACTTCCCGCCGCGCGTACCGTCCCATTCGTCGACCTCGGCGACCTGGTGGAAACCCGCCTTCTCCAGCCGCTCCGCCGCATTCACCACCGCGTGGTAGGGCGACGGACTGGTGGCGAGGAAGGTCATCAGGTCGTCGGTGTGGCCGCGATCGAAGCGGGCGGAGTTGGTCATGGATTCAGCATAAGGAGCCGGAGCACGCATTCCTCGTGCGCATGCCTTGTGACTCCGTTCCCTTCCGGCCACGATTTCTGCGTTTCGGATCCGGATCTGCGCTGGAATGAGGAATTCCGCTTTTATCTCCCGTTCGCCGGGTGGACGAGCGGCTTACCGGCGGTACGGACCCGGGCTGCGGCCGGCTCGCGGCCGGACAGGACGAAGCCCGCCTCTCCGGGGGAAGAGAGGCGGGCCACGCCAGTCTGGACGACCAGTCTGAGAAACCTGTAAGAACGCCGCAGCGGGCTGCGGACGGCGTTCCTAGAACGCGGCCTCGTCGAGCTCCATCAGCGACTGGTCGACGCTCTCGGCCAGACCGCGCTGGACGCCGACGCCCGGCAGGATGTTGTGCGCGAAGAACTTCGCCGCGGCGACCTTGCCGGTGTAGAAGGGCACATCCTTGGCAGACACAGCCTTCGCCGAGGTGTGGGCCAGCTTCTCGGCGGCCACGGCCGCACCCTTGAGCAGCAGGTAGCCGATGACGACATCGCCGGAGGCCATGAGCACCCGGGTGGTGTTCAGTCCGACCTTGTAGATGGACTTGACGTCCTTCTCGGTCGCCGCGAGGTCGGTCAGCATGGTGCCGACGATCGCCTCCAGGTCGGCAGCGGCCTTGGCCAGCTCGCCGCGGGCCTCGGCCAGCTCCTCGCCGCCGGTGTTGTCGGCGAGGAACTGCTTGATCTCCTCGGACAGGGCGGTGAGCGCCTGGCCCTGGTCGCGGACGATCTTCCGGAAGAAGAAGTCCTGGCCCTGGATCGCGGTGGTGCCCTCGTAGAGGGTGTCGATCTTGGCGTCCCGGATGTACTGCTCGATCGGGTACTCCTGCAGGTAGCCGGAGCCGCCGAAGATCTGCAGGGACTGGGCCAGCTGCTCGTAGGACCGCTCCGAGCCGTAGCCCTTCACGATCGGCAGGAGCAGGTCGTTCAGGCGCTCCGCGGCGCTCGCGTCCTCGCCGGCGGCCTCCTTGACGAGGATCTCGTCCTGGACCGTGGCGGTGTAGAGCACCAGGGCGCGCATGCCCTCGGCGTACGCCTTCTGCGTCATCAGCGAGCGGCGCACATCGGGGTGGTGGGTGATGGTGACGCGCGGCGCGGTCTTGTCGGTGAAGGCGGCCAGGTCCGGGCCCTGCACGCGCTCCTTGGCGTACTCCAGCGCGTTGAGGTAGCCGGTGGAGAGGGTGGCGATGGCCTTCGTGCCGACCATCATCCGCGCGAACTCGATGATCTTGAACATCTGGCGGATGCCGTCGTGCTTCTCGCCGAGCAGCCAGCCCTTGGCCGGGTGGTTGGCGCCGAAGGTCATCTCGCAGGTGTTGGAGGCCTTCAGGCCCATCTTGTGCTCGACGTTGGTGGCGTAGGCGCCGTTGCGCTCGCCCAGCTCGCCGGTCTCCCAGTCGAAGTCGTACTTCGGCACGATGAACAGCGACAGGCCCTTGGTGCCGGGACCGGCGCCCTCGGGGCGGGCGAGGACGAAGTGCACGATGTTCTCGGACATGTCGTGCTCACCGGAGGTGATGAAGCGCTTGACGCCCTCGATGTGCCAGGAGCCGTCCGCCTGCTGCACGGCCTTGGTGCGGCCGGCGCCGACGTCCGAACCGGCGTCCGGCTCGGTGAGCACCATGGTGGAGCCCCACTGCTTGTCCACCATCAGCTGGGCTATGCGGTGCTGCTCCTCGGTGCCCTCGTCGAAGAGCACACCGGCGAAGGCGGGGCCGGACGCGTACATCCACACGGCCGGGTTGGCGCCCAGGATCGTCTCGGCGAAGCCCCAGAGGAGGGAGCGGGGCGCGGTGGTGCCGCCGAGCTCCTCCGGGATGCCCAGACGCCACCACTCGGCGTCCATGAAGGCCTGGTAGCTCTTCTTGAAGGTGTCCGGAACCGGCGCGGTGTTGGTGTCCGGGTCGAAGACCGGAGGGGTGCGGTCGGCGTCGGCGAAGGACTCGGCCAGCTCGTTCTCGGACAGCCGGGCGATCTCGGACAGCACGCTCTTGGCGGTGTCGACATCCATCTCCGCGAACGGTCCGGTGCCGTACACGCTGTCGCGGCCGAGGACCTCGAAGAGGTTGAACTCGATGTCGCGGAGATTCGACTTGTAGTGGCCCATGGGTACGGCTCCGTAAAGGGTTCGGGAGAGGGCCCCAAGGGAGGGACCTCAGACGCAATACCAGCTAGTAGCCAAATGATGCTACCCACGGGTAATAAGAATCAACCCCTTCCGCGCATCTGTGACGAGCGTCCCCCGGCGCGCCGCCGACTCAGTACGCTGTGCCGCATGTACGGCTACGACCAGAACGCGGGTGCCGGGCAGCAGCAGTACGGTGCGCCGCCCCCGCCGCAGCAACCGGCCCCCGGGGGTTACGGCGAGCAGCCGCTCTACCCCGAGCCGTCCCCGCCTTCCCTGGCCGATGCGGTGCGCGCCTTCACCACCGGCTCGACGTCGGCCGAGGACTTCCAGGGCATCTTCTCCACGTCCAAGATCTACTGCCCGCGTGGTGACAACCCCGGCTTCCTGGCGCTGCACAACACCCAGCAGCCGGTGATCCCGATGTTCACCTCGCTCAAGGAGCTGCGGCGGTACGCGGGCAAGGAGTCCAAGTACTTCGTGATCACCGGCGCCGAAGTCCTCGACCTGCTGCCGACCGGCTACGGCTTCGTCCTCGACATGGAGGGCGACCACCGGATGGTCTTCGACGCGAAGGCCGTGGAGCAGATGGTCGACTTCGCGATGCGGCGGATGTACGGATGATGCGGCGGATGTACGGATAGCGGCTGTGTGGCGGCCGGGGCCCGGTGGGGTCCCGGCCGTTCTTGTCGTGTGGGGGGTCGGTCCCGGGAGGGGCCGGCCCCCTCGGTCGTGTGTCGGGCTGTGTGCCGGGCCGCGGTGATGCGCGGGCTGAGCTGCGGGTCGGTCCGTGTTCCGGGCGCCTGCCGCGACGTCCTCGTAGCCCCATTGACCTGCACATATGCAGGCGGGAATAGCGCACCCCTTGCTGGTTGTTCAGTATTCAACTAAGTTGGGTGCGACCGAGGAGGCCTTGATGCCCGCTGTGACCGTAGAGAACCCGCTGACCCTGCCGCGTGTGGCGGCGCCCATTGCGGCGCACACCCGTCCCGCGCTGGCCGTAGCCACCGCTCCGAGTGGATTCGAGGGCGAGGGCTTTCCGGTGCGCCGGGCGTTCGCCGGCATCGACTACCAGCACCTCGACCCGTTCATCATGATGGATCAGATGGGCGAGGTGGAGTACGCGCCCGGCGAGCCCAAGGGCACGCCCTGGCACCCGCACCGCGGCTTCGAGACCGTGACGTACCTGATCGACGGCACCTTCGTGCACCGCGACTCGCACGGGGGCGGCGGCGTCATCAACGACGGCGACACCCAGTGGATGACGGCCGGTTCGGGGCTGCTGCACATCGAGGCGCCGCCGGAGTCGCTCGTCCTGTCCGGCGGGCTCTTCCACGGCCTCCAGCTGTGGGTGAACCTCCCGAAGAGCGACAAGATGATGGCTCCGCGCTACCAGGACATCGGCGGCGGCCAGGTCAAGCTCCTGACCTCCGCCGACGGCGGGGTGCTGCTGCGGCTGATCGCCGGTGATCTCGACGGTCACCAGGGCCCGGGCATCACGCACACGCCGATCACGATGATGCATGTGACGGTGAATCCGGGGGCCGAGCTGACCCTGCCCTGGCGCAAGGACTTCAACGCCCTCGCCTATGCCCTGGCCGGACGCGGCTCGGCCGGTGCGGAGGGGCGCCCGTTCCGTATGGGCCAGGCGGTGGTGTTCGGTGCCGGGGACTCCCTCACGATCCGGGCGGACGAGTCCCAGGAGTCGCGCAGCCCGAACTTCGAGGTGGTGCTGCTGGGCGGGCTGCCGATCCGCGAGCCGATGATGCATTACGGCCCGTTCGTGATGAACACCCACGCCGAACTTGCCCAGGCCGTCGAGGACTTCCAGGCCGGCCGGCTCGGCACCATCCCCACCGGCGAGCACTGACGCCGCGTCGGCAGCACGGCGGTGACGGGCGGCGTTTCACGTGAAACGCCGCCCCGGCCCGTTTCGGGGCCCTTAGCTGGGCCTTCGGTCGTGGTGGACTGTCCGGGTGCGAAACGACTCGGACGAAAACCCGCCCGGCGCCGAGGGCGAACGGCCGTGGCGCCCGGAGCCGTTGCTTCCCGTCGAGGCCCGCCGCGCCGCGGCCTGGTGTCTGGTGACGCTGCTGGCCGCGACCGTGGTGGCCCTGGGGGTGTGGCTGTGCGTCGAGCTGAGCACGGCGGTCACCCCCGTCCTGCTGGCGCTGCTGGGCAGCGGGCTGCTCGGGCCGCTCTACCGGCGGCTGGTGGCGATGCGGCTCAACCGTTCCCTGGCGGCCGGACTGACCTGTGCCGTCCTCGTGGTGGTGGTCGGCGGCGCCGGATACATCGTCGTCAGCGCGCTGGTCGACACCGGTGACCAGATCATCGCCTCGCTCAGGAGCGCGGCCAAGAGCCTCTCGGAGCACTTCGGCGCGGCCGGTACCTCGCTCGACGATCTCGCCGCCCGTTCCAAGCAGCTGGTCACCAAGTTCGGCGGCAGCGCGGCCTCCGGGCTGCTGGCGGGCGTCAGCGTCGTCGGCCAGTTCTTCGCCGCGTCGATCCTGGCCCTGCTGCTGACCTTCTTCTTCCTGCGGGACTCCGACAAGGCCGTACGCGCGCTGAACGACTGGGCGCCGGGCAGCTCCGGGCCGCAGCTGGAGCGGATGGCCCGCCGGGGTTTCCGCGGCATCGAGGGCTTCATGCGCGGCACCACCTTCATTGCCCTGATCGATGCCCTGTGCATCACCGTCGGACTGCTGATCCTCAGGGTGCCGGGCGCCGTCGGCCTGGGCGCACTGGTCTTCGTCGGCGCCTACATCCCCTACCTCGGTGCCTTCATCTCGGGAGCCGTGGCGGTCCTGGTGGCGCTCGCCGACCGCGGCTTCGTGATCGCGCTGTGGGCGCTGGGCGTCGTGGTGGCCGTGCAGATCCTGGAGGGGCACGTGCTGCAGCCGATGATCCAGAGTCGTACCGTCCAGATGCACCCGGCGACCGTGCTGCTGGCGATCACCGCGGGCGCCAGCGTCGCCGGGATCCTCGGCATGCTGCTGTCCGTACCCCTGGTCGCCGCCTTCTCCGGCGTGCTCCACGAGCTACGGGTGCATTACGCCGCGGGCTCGGACTCGGATTCCGGCGACAGCGGTCCGACTGCCTCGCCGGCGTCCTCGTAGAGCTCGAACCACGTCGACTTGCCGTCCCCGCGCGGGTCCACGCCCCAGGCCCCGGCGAGCAACTCCAGCAGCACCAGACCGCGCCCCGACGACGCCAGCTCGCCGGGGCAGCGGCGGTGCGGCAACTCGTCGCTGCTGTCGGCGACATCGACGCGGACGCGCCGGGCACCGCGCTCACCGCTGATTTCGGCGACCAGCAGGGCGTCCCCGTCGGTGTGCAGCAGCACATTGGTGACCACCTCGGAGACCATCAGCACCGCCGAGTCCACCTGGTCCGGATCGGCCCAGTCGTGCAGCACCTCACGGACCTGCCGGCGGGCCTCGGCTATCCGCTCCGGCTCGGCCTGGGCGACGGTGAGCACGGTGCGCCGGACGGGCCGGGCCGGCAGTCCGCCGGGGCCGATCGAGCAGCCGGCGCCGTCGCGGCGCAGCAAGAGGACGGCGATGTCGTCCTCACGGCGGTCCACCAGCGGTCCGGTGGTGTGATGGGAGGGCGGCCCGTGTACGGCCTGGACCAGGGCGTCGGCGAGCCGCTCCAGGCTCTCGTCGATCCCGCCGGGCTCATGCGCCTCGATGGTGTCGCGCAGCCGCGCCCAGCCGGTGTCCAGATCATGGCCGCCGGTCTCGATCAGCCCGTCGGTGCAGACCAACATCGTCTCGCCGGGCTCCAGGACGAGCCGGGTGGTGGGGTAGTCGGCGTCCGGGACGATGCCGAGCGGCAGCCCGCCCGCGGTGGGACGGATCAGCACCGTGCCGTCATCCAGCAGGATCGCCGGGTCGGGGTGCCCGGCCCGGGCGATGTCCAGCAGCCCCGTCGCCGGATCCACCTCGATGTAGAGGCAGGTCGCGAAGCGCTGGTCCTCGCCGTGGCCACCGGGCTCGGTCGCGTTGATCCCGGCCAGGAACCGGGAGGCGCGGGAGAGCACCGCGTCGGGGTGGTGCCCCTCGGAGGCGTAGGCCCGCAGCGCGATCCGCAGCTGCCCCATCAGGCCCGCGGCCCGTACGTCATGCCCCTGGACGTCCCCGATGACCAGGGCGAGTCGGCCGGACGGCAGCGGGATCATGTCGTACCAGTCGCCGCCGACCTCCAGCCCGCCGCCGGTCGGCACATAGCGCGCCGCGACCGTCATCCCGGGGATGTCCGGCTGCACCGTCGGCATCATGCTGCGCTGCAGCCCCAGCGCCAGCTCCTGCTGCTCCTCCTGCATCCCGGCCCTGGCCAGCGCCTGAGCCAGCATCCGGGCGACGGTGGTCAGCACCGAGCGCTCATCGGGCGTGAAGGCCACGGGCTGGGTGAACGCCGCCATCCAGGCGCCGATCGTCCGGCCCGCGTTGACCAGGGGCACGAACGCCCAGGAGGTGCGCCGGAAGGGCGCGGCCACCGGCCAGGCGGTGGGGTAACGGCGGCTGTACTCCTCGGGGGTGGGCAGATAGAGGGCCCGGCCGGTGCGGACGACCTCGGCGGCCGGGTGGTCGTCCGCCAGCGCCGTGCCGGCGGACGGCCGTTCCTCGTCGCCGTGGGGACCGTGGTGGCCGATGACCGACAGCCGGTCGCCCTCGATGCCGAAGACCGCCAGCCCGTCCGGCATGAAACCGGGCATGGACAGCCCCGCCGCGACCCGCAGGACCTCGGCGGTGGACCGTGCCTCGGCCAGCGCCCGGCCCGCGTCCAGCAGGAATGCCTCGCGGGAGCGCCGCCAGTCGCCGGTGATCGGGGTGTGCGCGGCCGAGGTCCCGGGCTGGGGCTCGGGCACCTCCTGGAGGGTTCCGACCAGCTCGAAGCCGCCGTCGACGACCCGGGGACGGGAGCGGGAGCGGACGATGCGCTGCACCCGCCCGCGCTCGTCGACGATGCGCAGCCGGGCCTCGGCCAGCGTCTCCTCGGCGACCGCGAGCTGCACGATTCCGTTGATCTCGGCGAAGTCGACGGGATGAAAACGCGAACGCGCCGCGGCCTCGGTCAACTCCACAGGGGTGGGGGGCAGCCCCAGCAGCCGGGCAGCTTCGGCGTCGAGGGTCACCCGGCCCGATGCGTTGTCCCAGCGCCACAGGCCGGTCGCGATGGCGGCCAGGAGATCCTCGGTGCGCATTGCCTCACTTTATGGGCGTTTGGAGCGGCCCGACCAGTGAGCTGGACGTGACCATCGTCCCAGTCGGGGCGGTCGCTTCCGGCCCGCGTGCCGCTGATGCGTATATGTCAACCAAGGCGCGCGGACCGGGACGGTAACCTGGAGCGGTTATGTCAATCCTGGGGTGGCCTTTCGGGTGATCCACGGGGA
This sequence comes from Streptomyces sp. TM32, assembly GCF_004122755.1. Classification (NCBI taxonomy): domain Bacteria; kingdom Bacillati; phylum Actinomycetota; class Actinomycetes; order Kitasatosporales; family Streptomycetaceae; genus Streptomyces; species Streptomyces sp. TM32. The sequence continues at coordinate 1,980 of NZ_SDIG01000068.1, read as the reverse complement.
GAGCGACCGGGCATCCGCGCCCGTACTCCTTTTCCTCTCCCTCTCCCGACAACTCCTCACCTCGACCTCGCGACGACTTGGATGAGCGATGCATCGGTACCGGTCCCACAACTGCGGCGAGCTCCGAGCCGCGGACGTCGACACCGACGTCCGCCTCAGCGGCTGGCTGCACAATCGACGTGACCTGGGCGGCATCCTCTTCATCGATCTGCGCGACCACTACGGTCTGGTCCAGCTCGTCGCCCGCCCCGGCACCCCGGCGAACGAGGCCCTCGGCTCCCTGACCAAGGAGACCGTCGTCCGGATCGACGGCAAGGTCAGCGCGCGCGGCGCCGACAACATCAACCCCGAGCTGCCGACGGGCGAGATCGAGATCGAGGTCTCCGAGGTCGAGGTGCTCGGCGCCGCCGAGCAGGTCCCCTTCACGATCAACGCGGACGACGGCGTCAACGAAGAGCGCCGCCTGGAGTACCGCTTCCTCGACCTGCGCCGCGAGCGGATGCACCGCAACATCATGCTGCGCACCGCCGTCATCTCCGCCATCCGTCACAAGATGGTGGCCCTCGGCTTCAACGAGATGGCGACCCCGATCCTGTCCGCGACGTCCCCCGAGGGCGCCCGCGACTTCCTGGTCCCCTCCCGCCTGCACGCCGGCAAGTTCTACGCGCTGCCGCAGGCCCCGCAGCAGTTCAAGCAGCTGCTGATGATCGCCGGCTTCGACCGCTACTTCCAGATCGCGCCCTGCTTCCGCGACGAGGACGCCCGCGCGGACCGTTCGCCGGGCGAGTTCTACCAGCTCGACGTCGAGATGAGCTTCGTCGAGCAGGAGGACGTCTTCCAGCCCGTCGAGCAGCTGATGACCGAGCTGTTCACCGAGTTCGGCAACGGCCGCACGGTCACCTCGCCCTTCCCGCGCATCCCGTTCCGCGAGGCGATGCTCAAGTACGGATCCGACAAGCCGGACCTTCGCGCCGAGCTGGAGCTGGTGGATGTCTCCGACGTCTTCGAGGGCTCCGGTTTCAAGGCCTTCGCCGGCAAGCACGTCCGCGCCCTGGCCGTGCCGGACACCGGCGACCAGCCGCGCAAGTTCTTCGACCAGCTGGGCGACTTCGCCGTCCAGCAGGGCGCCAAGGGCCTGGCCTGGGTCCGCGTCGGGGAGGAGAACGCACTGACCGGCCCGATCGCCAAGTTCCTCACCGAGGACGACGTCAAGGCGCTGGTCTCCGCCCTGGACCTGCGGCCCGGCCACGCCGTCTTCTTCGGCGCCGGTGAGTTCGACGAGGTCTCCAAGATCATGGGCGCGGTCCGGGTCGAGGCCGCCAAGCGTGCCGGCCACTTCGTCGAGGACGAGTTCCGATTCTGCTGGATCGTCGACTTCCCGATGTTCGAGAAGGACGAGGACACCGGCAAGATCGAGTTCTCGCACAACCCCTTCTCCATGCCGCAGGGCGGCCTGGAGGCGCTGGAGACCAAGGACCCGCTGGACATCCTGGCCTGGCAGTACGACATCGTCTGCAACGGCACCGAGCTGTCCTCCGGCGCGATCCGTAACCACGAGCCCGAGGTCATGTACAAGGCCTTCTCGATCGCCGGTTACGACAAGGAGACCGTCGAGGCCGAGTTCGGCGGCATGCTGCGCGCCTTCAAGTTCGGCGCCCCGCCGCACGGTGGCATCGCCCCCGGCGTCGACCGCATCGTGATGCTGCTGGCCGACGAGCCCAACATCCGCGAGACCATCGCCTTCCCGCTCAACGGCAACGCCCAGGACCTGCTCATGGGCGCCCCGAGCGAGGTCGACGAGGCGCGCCTCAAGGAGCTGCACCTCTCGATCCGCAAGCCGCAGGTGAAGTAGCACGACCCGGGGCACAGAACCCCGGCAGGCCGAGGGGCGGCGTTTCACGTGGGCGGTTTCTAGCGGTCGTCGCAACACGTGGTCGGTTTGATCAGGCCGCGAGCAGTTTATGCAGGCGCTCGGCTGGG
>NZ_SDIG01000067.1:0-31503 GCF_004122755.1 Streptomyces sp. TM32 | reverse complement strand
GGTCGGCGTACCGCTGGAAGACGATGTTCACGCACGGATGCGGGACGACATGGGTGGCATACGGCTCGGACAGGTCCCAGTCGATCAGCCAGTAGTGCTCGACGTAGGGGCGCAGCGGCGCGGCGGGGGTGCGACGGCGGAACTGCACCCGCGTGAAGAGCCCGGGGGCGTCGACGATGCCCCGGGTGTCGCGCCGTGGAGCGGCCATGTCCTGGATCCTAGGCCCGTTGCGCCCGCAAGGAGCTGTCGCGTTTTTTCAAGCCGCCGCCGGCAGCCGTCCGTAGCGTCCTCGGCATGAACGGCACCAACGGAATGCAGGACATCCCGGACGACACCTACAGCGGCTACCGCGGCGAATCCGCCCGCCCGGCCCCGCGGGACCTCGCCGAACCGCCCCGCACGGCCCCCTCCGCCCACCCGTCGTCGCCGATCAGCGTGCTGCTCGCCGCGGCGGCCGAGGCGGCGCTCCCCGTCCTGCGCGCGGTGCGCGACGACCAGCTGGCGCGGCCGACGCCCTGCGCCGAGTACGACGTACGGGCCCTGCTCAACCACCTCTTCCACGTGATCGTCGCCTTCCAGACGCTGGCCGCCAAGAAGGACGCCGACTTCAGCCGTACCCCCGACCGGCTCGGCGAGTACGGGACGCAGTGGCCCGAGCGGTTCGCGGCCGAAACGACGCGGCTGGTCGAGGCATGGGCGGCGCCGGGCGCCGAGGACGGGCTGACCGGCGGGATGAACCTGCCGGCGCGGACCGTCGGCGCGATGGTGCTGCTGGACCTGACGGTGCACTCCTGGGACGTGGCGCGGGCGACCGGGCAGCCGTATGTGCCGGCCGACGGCTGTGTGGCCGAGCTACGGGCGCTGGTCGCGCAGATGGGACCGACGGCCCGGAAGATGAACGTGTTCGCCGAGCCGCTCCCCGCCCCGCCCGGCGCCGGTGACCTCGACGTACTGCTGGCCGAGACGGGCCGCGATCCGCAGTGGACGGCCGGCTGACGGGCCTCAGGAAGCCGGCGCGCCGGGACCGCGCTGCCCCTCGGTCGGCTGCGACGCCCGCCGCGCCGCGACCCGCCGCAGATGCCCGTCGAACACCCCGCGGGCGTCGGGCGTCAGGGTCCGCAGGGCCACCATCGCCGTGAGGATCACATCGCACAGCTCGCCGTGCACCTCGTCCCAGGTGTGGCTGTGTCCCTTGCGCGGGTTCTGGCCGGTGGCCCCGATGACGGCCTGCGCGACCTCGCCGGCCTCCTCCGTGAGCTTCAGCAGCCGCAGCAGCCGCTCCTGTTCGGGCGGCAGGGTGCTCTCCCGGTCGAGCCAGTGCACGATTCCGTCGATCGCTTCCCAGACGGCGGTGCCGTCCAGGGGCGCGGCTGTGCCGGAGGGCGTGACGGGGGCGGCTGCTGACGGGACGTCGGACGCGGTATCGGACATGGCCCGATTGTGCCCGCGCCACGCCGTGTTCGTGCCTAGGGTGGAATTCCACCGCGGTCGGCGACGAGTGGGAGGCAGCCCGCAGATGGACGACCGGCACACGCCCCACGACCGGCTCCCCGAGGCGCTGATCGATTTCTACGGGCTGGCGCCGCTGCCCCGCGAGGGCGGCCGCTACCGGCGCACCTGGGAGGGCCCCGAGCGCCCCGACGGGCGGCCCGAGGGCTCGGCGATCGTGATGCTGCTGACCGCCGAGCCGGGCGACTTCTCCGCACTGCACCGACTCCCCACCGACGAGATCTGGCACTTCTACCGGGGCGATCCGCTCACCCTGTTCCTCCTCCCGGAAGGCAGCGCCGGCAGTGGTGCCGGCGGCGGCGCCCGTACGGTCGTGCTCGGGCCGGACGTCCTGGGCGGGCAGCACGTCCAGTTCACGGTGCCGGCCGGTACGTGGATGGCCGCCGAGGTCGCCGACGGCGGTGCCTGGACGCTCTTCGGCTGCACGATGGCGCCCGGATTCACCGTCGAGGACTACGAGCACGGGGACGCCGCCGTATTGGCCGCGCGCTTTCCCCAGGAGGCGGCGCGGATCACCGCGCTGAGCCGGCCATGACCGAGACCCCCTCCGAGACCCCCTCCGACGTCGCCTCCGGCCCCCGTGACCCCGGGTTGCCCGATCTGCGCGGCCAGGTCGCCCTCGTGACCGGCGCCTCCGGGGGCCTCGGCGGCGGGATCGCGCTGCGGTTCGCCGCCGCGGGCGCCGCCGTCGTGGTGCACTACCGCACCGGTGCCCGGGCGGCGCGGGCGCTGGTCGAGCGGATCGAGGCGGACGGCGGGAGCGCGCTGGCGCTGCGCGCCGATCTGGCCGTCGAGAAGGAGTGCCACCGCCTGGTGGACGAGGCGGCCGGCTGGCGCGGGCGGCTCACCGCACTGGTGAACAACGCGGGCGTGCAGCCGACGCAGGAGCTGGCGGCGATGTCGCTCGCCGACTGGCGGGCGGTGGCGGATCCCACGGTGCACAGCGTCTTCGCCTGTACCCAGGCCGCGGTGGCCGTGATGCGGGCGGACCGGGGGACCTCCGGGCCGACGGGGGGTTCGGTCACCCACATCGCCTCGATCGAGGCGGACCGTCCGGCGCCGCGGCACGCCCACTACTGCGCGTCCAAGGCGGCGGTGGTGATGCATGCGCGGTCGGCGGCGCTGGAGTACGGGCCCTACGGCATCCGCGTCAACAGCGTCTCGCCCGGTCTGATCGCCCGTCCCGGCCTGGCGGAGGACTGGCCGGAGGGGGTGCGCCGCTGGCAAGCGGCGGCGCCCGCCGGGCGGTTGGGGCGGCCGCAGGACGTGGGCGACGCCTGTGTCTTCCTGGCCTCGCCGATGGCGTCCTGGATCACCGGACACGATCTGGTCGTCGACGGCGGTGTCTCGGCCCGCCCCACATGGTGACCGGCGGGCCGGGCCTCACCGGGTGACCGGCGGGCCGGGTCCCCCATGGTGACCGGCGGGCCGGGCCTCACCAGGTGACCGGCGAGCCCCGTCCTGCCCGGTGACCGGGACCCGGTGCCTCCCGCGCCGCGGGCCCGTCGCGTCCGCGCTGAACCGTTACGGCCAGACCAGGCAGTACGCCTGGTGCCCGGCCTCGTGCAGCCGGTGGCTGAAGTCCTGCCACTCGTGCAGGAGCTGGTAGACGGCGAACGCGTCGCGCGGGCCCCCGCGGTCGGGCACCGTGGACCAGATGAAGGCGGCCGCGCCGACCGACTCCTCGCCGACCCCGCGCAGCGGGTCGACCACGGTCATGGGGAGCTTGACGACGGCGTAGTCGGGGTGGAGGACGACAAGCTCCAGCGGCGGAACCTTATGGAGCGGTATGCCCTCTATACCTGTGAGGACCATGGCGGCCATCGTCTCCGGCTTGATCTTGGAGAACATGCCGCCCATGCCGAGTTCGTCACCGCCGAGCTCTTCGGGACGCATGGAGATCGGGACGCGGGCCGCGGTCGCGCCGTTGGGCGCGCCGAAGTACTTGTACGTCACCCCCATGCGGCCGCCCCTGATGTCCCCGCCCGTGGTTTCCTCGCGCCGGTGACGGCCGCGCTGGGCACGCTCGGGACCCCGGTCATTGGTTCCCTCGCCCAGTTCGCCACCGCGATGCATATCTCCACCCGACCACTCGCAGCCTCAGCCGCGCAACCCGATCATCGTCTCAGAGACCTCCCCCGTCACCGGCGCGCGAAACGCCCGGCCGCACGCCCCCGTGCGCCTCTGAGACCATTGCTTGCGTGACTTACTCGTACGTCGGCCCCAGTTTCGCAGACGAGTGGGGGCTGACGCCCGGTCGAAAGCGAGAGGAATCAAAAAAGGATCGAGGTTGAACCGAGCGGCCCGTGCACACGTACCGCGAGGGACATCCCGTACCGATGCCAGCCGGGCCGCGTCCGCGCGCCGCCCTCCCGCCGTTTATGCAGGTCAGGATCACCGTGTCTTTTCCGTATGAAGCCCCTGTTTCGCAGTCGCTGTTCGACCGGGCGTCCGCCGTGACGCCGGGCGGCGTCAACTCTCCGGTCCGGGCGTTCCGCGCCGTGGGTGGTACGCCCCGGTTCATGGTGTCCGGCGCCGGTCCGTACCTCACCGATGCCGACGGCCGGGAGTACGTCGACCTCGTGTGCTCGTGGGGGCCGATGATCCTCGGCCACTCGCACCCCGAGGTGATCGCCGCGGTCCAGGACGCGGTCGCCCGCGGGACGTCCTTCGGCACGCCCGGTGCCGGCGAGGTCGAGCTGGCCGAGGAGATCGTGGCCCGGATCGAGCCGGTCGAGCAGGTGCGGCTGGTCTCCAGCGGGACCGAGGCGACGATGTCGGCGATCCGGCTGGCGCGCGGCTTCACCGGCCGGCCGAAGGTGATCAAGTTCGCGGGCTGCTACCACGGGCACGTGGACGCGCTGCTGGCCGCCGCGGGTTCGGGCGTGGCGACCTTCGGTCTGCCCGACACGCCGGGCGTGACGGGTGCCCAGGCCGGCGACACGATCGTGCTGCCGTACAACGATCTGGAGGCGGTGCGGGCCGCGTTCGCCGCGCACCCGGGCGAGATCGCCTGCGTGATCACGGAGGCGTCGCCGGGCAACATGGGCGTGGTGCCGCCGCTGCCCGGCTTCAACCAGGGCCTGAAGGACCTCTGCGCCGGCAACGGCGCGCTCTACATCTCCGACGAGGTGATGACGGGCTTCCGCGTCAGCAAGGCCGGTTGGTACGGAATTGACGGGGTACGTCCGGATCTCATGACGTTCGGCAAGGTCATGGGCGGCGGCTTCCCGGCCGCGGCCTTCGGCGGCCGCGCCGACGTCATGGCGCACCTCGCCCCGGCCGGCCCCGTCTACCAGGCGGGCACGCTGTCCGGGAACCCGATCGCCACCGCCGCCGGAGTCGCGCAGCTGCGGCTGCTGGACGACGCCGCGTACGAGAAGGTCGACGCGGTCTCGGCGGAGCTGCGCGGACTGGTCACCGCGGCGCTGGCGAAGGAGGGCGTGGCGCACAGGGTGCAGAACGCGGGGAACATGTTCACGGTCTTCTTCACCGACGCCGAGGTCACCGACTACGAGGGGGCCAAGGCGCAGGACGCGTTCCGCTTCACCGCCTTCTTCCACTCGATGCTGTCGCAGGGTGTCTACCTCCCGCCGTCCGCCTTCGAGTCGTGGTTCGTCTCGACCGCGCACGACACGGCGGCCGTCGAGCGGATCGCCGCCGCACTCCCGGCCGCCGCGCGGGCCGCGGCCGAAGCGACCGCCTGAGGCACGGGCGCCGGCCGACGACTGAATGAATGGGTGACATGAGCAGCGAAGACATCACCGTCGTGCATCTGATGCGGCACGGCGAGGTGCACAACCCCGACGGCGTCCTCTATGGGCGCCGGCCCGGCTACCACCTCTCCGACCTGGGGCGGAAAATGGCCGACCGGGTGGCGGAGCATCTCGCGGGGCGCGACATCACGCACGTCGTCGCCTCGCCGCTGGAGCGTGCGCAGGAGACCGCGGAGCCGATCGCCGGTGCGCACGGCCTGGAGCTGGCCACCGACGAGCGGCTGATCGAGGCCGGCAACGTCTTCGAGGGGAAGACCTTCGGCGTCGGTGACGGCGCGCTGAAGAAGCCCGGGAACTGGAAGTACCTGACGAATCCGTTCCGCCCGTCGTGGGGCGAGCCGTACATCGAGCAGGTCGTACGGATGATGGCGGCGCTGGGGGCGGCGCGGGACGCGGCGCGCGGGCACGAGGCGGTGGCGGTCAGCCATCAGCTGCCGATCTGGATCGTGCGCAGCTTCGCCGAGCGGCGCCGGCTGTGGCACGACCCGCGGAAGCGGCAGTGCACGCTGGCCTCGCTGACGTCGTTCACATTCCACGGCGACAAGATCATTTCGGTGGGGTACAGCGAGCCGGCGCGCGACCTGGTTCCCTCCCATCTTCTGGCGGGCGCCAAACCCGTCAAGGGAAAGTCCAAGGCTTTCGGGGCCTGATGCTGCATCACCTGGCGGGGTGTCAAAGCCAGGGCCAATTGAATATCTGAGCGATTAGCCGGAAGCCCCACGCTCGACGTGCCCTCTTCTCGGTTGTCCGTTTATATGGATAACGAGTTCGGCGAGAACGGATGGGGTCGAGGGTATGCGCGTGATGAGTCGGCGACACCTGTTGGGGATGGGTGTGGGAGCAGCCGCGGCGCTGGGCGTCGCCGGCTGCTCGTCGTCGGACTCGGACAACGCGAGGGCGGAAAAGCAGCGGGTCAAGAACTCGGTCCTGGCGCGCTCGAAGCCCATCGGTGACGGTTCGACAGCGAATTCCGGCGCGCAGCCCCATCAGCCCAAGGCACCCGAACGGCTGGAGCCCGGTCAGATCCCGCCGCAGTTCGTGGTCTTTTCCTGGGACGGGGCCGGAGAGGTCGGCAACGGCCTCTTCCCGCGTTTTCTCCAGCTCGCCAAGGACCACGGCGCGGCGATGACGTTCTTCCTCTCCGGGCTGTATCTCCTGCCGGAATCCAAGAAGCACCTCTACGACCCGCCCAACAACAGGCGGGGCGCCTCCGCCATCGGCTACCTCAGTGACGACCACATCAAGGAGACGCTGAAGTACGTGCGGGAGGCCTGGCTGGACGGACACGAGATCGGCACCCACTTCAACGGGCACTTCTGCGGCGACGCGCCGACCTCGGTCAAGCACTGGACACCCGAGCAGTGGCAGTCCGAGATCGCCCAGGCGATGGACTTCGTCACGAAGTGGCGCACGAATACCGGCTTCACCGACCTCGAAGCACTGCCGTTCGATTATGAAAGGGAATTGGTCGGCAGCCGTACCCCCTGTCTGCTGGGCCAGGAGAATCTGCTGCCCGTCGCCAAGCAGCTCGGCTGGCGCTATGACGCCAGCTCGTCCGGCGGCCTCCAGATGTGGCCGAAGAAAAAGATGGGCATCTGGGACTTCCCGCTCCAGCTGATGCCGTTCCCCGGGCACCCTTTCGAGGTGCTCTCGATGGACTACAACATCCTCGCCAATCAGTCGAAGCGCTCGACGAAGGCGCCGCCGGTGAACTACCCCGGCTGGCGGCAGCAGGCCACCGACGCATACATTTCCGGATTCCGCCGGGCCTACGAGACCAATCGCGCGCCGTTCTTCATCGGCAACCACTTCGAGCAGTGGAATGGCGGCATCTATATGGACGCCGTCGAGGACGCGCTCAAGCACATTGCCAATGAGCAGAACAGAGATGTCCGTCTGGTGTCCTTCCGGCAGTTCACCGACTGGCTCGACGCCCAGGACCCGGAGGTGCTGCGCAAGCTTCAGCAGCTCCCCGTCGGCCGGCGCCCGAGCGGCGGCTGGAAGTCGTATTTGTCAGCTGCTTGACATGTACTGCCGGACCGCGGCGGGCCGTCGGAGGGGGGCGCGGAAGATCCGTAATTGGCCCATGCGAAACTTTTCACATGAGTGCCTGCCGCGTCCCACGCCGCCTCACGAGCCGACGCCGTCTCGCCCTGCTCGCCGCAGGTGCCGCGGCCGCTTCGCTGACGCTGAGCGCCTGTGGCGACGGCGCCTCCGGCGGCTCGGCGCAGACCCGCTTCGTCCAGGGCAAGAACGGCATCGACACCGTCAAGAAGGACGAGCGGCAGCCCGCGCCCGACCTCTCCGGTGAGACCACCACCGGCAAGAAGCTGGATGTCGCCGCGTACAAGGGCAAGGTCGTCATCCTCAATGTCTGGGGATCATGGTGCGGCCCCTGTATCGCCGAGGCGCCGAACTTCGCCAAGGTCGCGAACGACACCAAGGGCAAGGGCGTCCAGTTCATCGGGATCAACACCCGCGACTCCCAGAAGTCGCAGGCCACCAGCTTCGAGGAAGAGCACAAGGTGCCCTACCCGAGCCTGTTCGACCCGACCGGCCGGCTGATGCTGCGCTTCCCCAAGGGCAGCCTCAACCCGCAGTCGATCCCCTCCACGATCGCCATCGACCGGCAGGGCAAGATCGCCGCCCGGTCGATCGGCCCGCTCGCCGAGAACGAGCTGCGCAAGATGATCGCCCCGCTGCTCGCCGAGAAGTGATCACGTGATCGCGCTCGCCGCCGCCGCGGAAAACCAGACCGTCCTCAACGGCACGCTGCTCGCCGCCGTCCCCATCGCGCTCTTCGCCGGGCTCGTCTCGTTCTTCTCGCCCTGTGTCCTGCCGCTGGTGCCGGGCTACATGTCGTATGTGACCGGCGTCACCGGCACCGACCTCGGTGAGGCCCGGCGCGGGCGGATGCTGGCCGGTGCCGCCCTCTTCGTCCTCGGCTTCACCGCCGTCTTCGTCTCCGGCGGCGCGCTCTTCGGCTTCGCCGGCAAGAGCCTGCTGGAGTACCGGGACGTCATCTCGCGCGTCCTCGGCGTGCTGATGATCCTGCTCGGGCTGGCGTTCGCCGGCGTGCTGCAGCGCTTCGGACAGCGCGAGCTGCGCTTCCACATGAAGCCCGCCATGGGGCTGGCCGGCGCGCCGGTGCTCGGGGTGCTCTTCGGCGTCGGCTGGACGCCCTGCCTGGGACCGACCTTCGCCGCCGTCAGCACCCTGACGTTCTACGATGCCAGCGCCGCGCGCGGTGCCCTGCTCACCGTGGCGTACTGCCTGGGCCTGGGCCTGCCGTTCATCGCCGTCGCGCTGGCCTTCCGCCGGGTGCTCGGGGCCTTCGGCTGGGTCAAGCGGCACTATCAGTGGGTGATGCGGCTCGGCGGCGGCATGATGGTCGCGCTCGGCATCCTCCTCGTCACCGGCATCTGGGACAGCCTGATGTCCGACCTGCAGAGCTGGGCGCAAAGCTCCACCGTTGGGATCTGATTGATGTCCACCAAGACCGACACCCCCCGCGAGCCGGGCCCCGCGGCCGATCCGGGCAGCGATCTCGGCGCCGCCGGATCCCAGCTCTCGACCGCGCCCCAGGAGGAGGTCACCCTCCCCTCGCTCGGCCCGATCGGCTGGGTGCGCTGGTTCTGGCGGCAGCTGACCTCGATGCGGGTGGCGCTGCTGCTGCTCTTCCTGCTGTCGATCGGTGCGATCCCCGGCTCGCTGATTCCGCAGACCAGCATCGACCCGGTCAAGGTCGACCAGTTCAAGGCCGACCACGCCACCCTCGGTGACATCTACGACAAGCTCGGGATGTTCCACGTCTACAGCTCGGTGTGGTTCTCGGCGATCTATCTGCTGCTGTTCATCTCGCTGATCGGCTGCATCGTGCCGCGCAGCTGGCAGTTCGTCGGACAGCTCCGCGGCCGCCCGCCGGGCGCCCCGCGCCGGCTGACCCGGCTGCCCGCGTACACCACGTGGCGCACCGACGCCGCGCCGGAGGAGGTCCTCGGCGCGGCCCAGCGGCTGCTGAAGAAGCGGCGGTTCCGTGCCCACCGGGCCGGCACCGCCGTCGCCGCCGAGAAGGGCTATCTGCGCGAGGCCGGCAATCTCGTCTTCCACGTCGCACTGATCGTGATGCTGGTGGCGTTCGCCGTCGGCAGCCTGTGGAAGTCCGAGGGCGGCAAGCTGGTCACCGAGGGCGACGGCTTCGCCAACAGCCTCACGCAGTTCGACGATTTCAAGTCGGGGGCCTTCTTCGACACCGACACCATGGAGCCCTTCGGCTTCACCCTGAACAAGTTCGAGGCGACCTACGAGCGCAGTGGCCCCCAGAAGGGCACCCCGCGGACCTTCCGCGCCCATCTGACGTACTACACCGGCGCGGACGGCAAGGAGCACCGCAAGGCGGTCGAGGTGAACACCCCGCTCGACATCGCCGGTTCGAAGGTCTTCCTGCTCTCGCACGGCTACGCGCCGGAGGTGACCGTCAAGGACGGCCGCGGCAAGGTCGTCTACCAGGGTGCGGTCCCCTTCCTCCCGCAGGATCCCAAGAACCTCACCTCGACCGGTGTGGTGAAGGTGCCGGGCGCGCAGACCAAGGACGGCAAGCGCAATCAGCTGGGCTTCCAGGGCTTCTTCGTGCCGACGTTCGGCGGCAAGGGGTCCGGGTCGATGTTCTCCCAGTTCCCCGCGCTGGACTACCCGGTGCTGACGCTGACCGCCTACCACGGCGATCTGGGGGTCGACTCGGGGCTGCCGCAGAACGTCTACCAGCTGCAGAAGAAGTATCTGAAGCAGTACAAGGTCAAGGGCGCCCCGCTCGCCAAGATGATGCTGCCCGGCGAGACCATGAAGCTGCCGAACGGCGACGGCAGCATCCAGTTCACCGGCATCAAGAACTGGGCCAGCTTCAAGATCACCCACCAGCCGGGCAACGGCCTCGCCCTGGCCGGCGCGGTCGCCGCCCTGGTGGGCCTGGCCGGCTCGCTGTTCATCCAGCGGCGCCGGGTGTGGGTCCGGGCCGAAACGGGTGCGGACGGGGTGACCGTCGTCGAGATGGCCGGCCTCGGCCGCAGCGAGTCGCCGCGGCTGCCGGAGGAACTCGGCGATCTCGCCGCGGCGCTGGAGCCCGACGCCCCGCTCGTCCCGGACGCCGCGACCGGCCCGGAAGCCCCGACGACCGGCTCCGACGCCGCGACCGGCCCGGAATCCGATCCGCAGCCCGAGACGGCCCCCGCTGCCGGCTCCGGCTCCGAAGACCCCGCGGAGCCCACTGACTCTGACGGTCCTGCTGAACCCTCCGAAGGAGCGCGCGCGTGAACATCGCTGCCGCCGCCAACGAGACACTGGCGCACAACAGCAACCTGCTGGTCTATTCGGCAATGGCGGTCTATACGCTCGCCTTCGTCGCCCACATGAGCGAGTGGGTGTTCGGCAGCCGCAGCAAGGTCGCCCGCACCGCCGCCGCGCTGACCTCCCAGGCCACGGCGCCCGCGACGGTCTCCGCCAAGGCGGCACAGCAGGGCGGCGGCACCGCCGTACTGGAGCGCCCCAAGGTCATCACCAAGTCCGCCGCCGGCAGCCGCGACGTCCCCGACGGCCCGGGCGCCGCGGGCGGCACGGAGAAGGGCGACCTCTACGGGCGGATCGCCATCTCGCTGACCGTCCTGGCCTGGGGGCTGCACGTGGGCGGCGTGATCACCCGCGCCCTGTCCGTACAGCGTGCCCCCTGGGGCAACATGTACGAGTTCTCCACCACCTTCGCCGCGGTCGCGGTGGGCATCTACCTGCTGCTGCTCACCCTCCGGAAGAACGTCCGCTGGATCGGGCTGCCGCTGGTCACCACCGTCCTGCTCGACCTCGGGCTGGCCGTCTCGGTGCTCTACACCGCCAGCGACCAGCTGGTGCCCGCGCTGCACTCGTACTGGCTGTGGATCCACGTCAGCTGCGCGATTCTCTCCGGTGCGGTGCTCTACCTCGGCGCCGTCGCCACGCTGCTGTTCCTCTTCCGCGACCGCTACGAGGCCAAGCTCGCCGACCCGGCGGGCAAGCAGCCCGGCGCCTTCGCCACCTCGGTGCTGGAGCGGCTGCCCTCGGCCGCCTCGCTCGACAAGTTCGCCTACCGCGTCAACGCCACCGTCTTCCCGCTGTGGACCTTCACCATCATCGCGGGCGCCATCTGGGCCGAGGCCGCCTGGGGCCGCTACTGGGGCTGGGACCCCAAGGAGGTCTGGGCCTTCATCACCTGGGTCGGCTACGCCTGCTATCTGCACGCCCGCTCCACGGCCGGCTGGAAGGGCCGCAAGGCCGCCTGGCTGGGCCTGATCGCGTTCGCCTGCTACCTCTTCAACTACTACGGCGTGAACATCTTCGTGACGGGTCTGCACTCTTACGCGGGGGTCTGAACCGGCGGGCTCCGGGGGCTGATCCGCCGGGGTCGCTCCGGCGGGCTCCGGGGGCCACCGGGCTCCTTCGGGACACCGGAATCCGGGTCGGAGCCCGTCTCCGGACCGCCGGTCTCCGGGCCCGCCCGACCCCGGCTCGCCCGCACCCCCACCCGCACCGGTGCCGTATCGGGACGCGGGGCTCATGACGAGCCCCGGCTCCGTACGGCACCGTCGTTTTTCGGGGGCGGCGCACGGCCTACGAGGACGGGCGCACGGGCGGTGCCCTAGCGGCGCCTGCGTCGGCCCCGTTCCTGGCGCGGCGGGTGCTGATCGGCGCCCGGCAGCGTCGGCTTCGGCAGATGCGCCACCTCCCACTGCGCCTCGGCCAGCTGCTCGGCGGTGTCGTCCGGCAGCCGCGGCGGTCGCCGGGCCGCATGGCGGAAGCCGAACGCCGAGGTCAGGTCGCCGAATGCGGACCGCCGCCAGTCGCTGATGTTGGGCTCGGCGACCCCCGTCCAGCGCTCCAGGAACTGCAGCACCGAGGTGTGGTCGAAGGCCTCGCCGGCGGCCCAGCCGCCCACCGTCCACGGCGAGATGATCAGGCACGGCACCCGGAAGCCACCGCCGATCGGCAGGCCCTTGACGAACTCGTCCTTCGTCCCCGGCGGCGGCACCGGCGGCGGCACATGGTCGAAGAGCCCGTCGTTCTCGTCGTAATTGAGGATGAAGACGGTCTTGGCCCACACCTTCGGGTTGGATGCGATCGCCTCGATCTTCTGGGCGACGTAGTCGGCGCCGGCGGCCGGCAGATAGTCCGGGTGCTCGGACTGGTGGCTGGTGGGGATCAGCCAGGAGACGGCCGGGAGCCGGTCGGCCCGGGCGTCGTCCTCGAAGGTGCCGGCCGGCTGCGGCCGCATCCCGCGTTCGTAGAGCGGCTGGCCGGGCTGGGAGTCCCGGAAGGTCTGGAACTGCTCCAGGAGGTTGCAGCCGTAGTCGTCCTCCTCCTGGTAGACCTTCCAGCTGATGCCGGCCGCCTCCAGCCGCTCGGCGTAGGTCGTCCAGCGGTACGCCTTGGGCGCGGTGTTGTTGAGCACCGGGCCGCCCCGGGTGCCGCCCGGGTCGAGGGTGCCGGTCATCCAGTACAGCCGGTTGGGCCAGGTCGGGCCGAAGACCGAGCAGAAGTAGTTGTCGCAGAGGGTGAACGTCTCGGCGAGGGCGAACTGGAAGGGGATGTCCTCGCGGGTGTGATAGCCCATCACGTACGGACCGTTGACCCCGTCGGCCTTGCGGTGCGCGGGCAGCCAGCGGTCCATCTTGCCGCCGTTCCACGCCTCGTGCTGCACGGACCAGGCGTGGCTGGTGGAGGGGATGGCCTGCGCGCTGGACGTGTGCGTGTTGAGGCGGAACGGCAGCAGATAGCCGTCCGGGTTCTGCGCGTCCGGCTGGTGGAAGACGGACCGGCCGTCCGGCAGCGTCAGTGCCTTGGGGTCGGCGAAGCCGCGGACCCCGCGCAGGGTGCCGAAGTAGTGGTCGAACGAACGGTTCTCCTGCATGAGCATGACGACGTGTTCGACGTCGTGCAGTGAGCCGTGACGTGCGGGTCCGGCGGCGACGGCCTTCTGGACGCTGGGCGGAAGCAGCGACAGCGCGGCGGCGCCGCCGACCGCGCCTGCCGCGGAGCCGAGGAGTCTGCGTCGGGTCATGTCGGGCATATGTGCCACTCTCCCTGAGTCGCGTGAGCCTCAGTGGGCCGACTTGACTGTGGCGGTGGCTGAGTTTCCCGGGCAGGGGGAGGTTGCTGAACGATGCATCAATTGGCCGTGAACGGCTGACAGTTGGCCGGACGCCGCTACGTCCCGTACGTCACTCGAAGCAGCGCACGACGGACCGTTCGCGCTTCGCTCTACGTGTTTGAAAAGCCACGTCAGGACACGCGGCGAAGGCCCGGAGTTCCCCCGGGTGCCGGGCAGGGGCACTCCTCGGGCAGCGGCCCGACGGCCGCCATCCTGGCGGAGGGCGGGGAACGGGGGCCACCGAAATTGCGCCGAGGAGGGGCCGGCGGGAGTGGCCAGGAACGCTTCACCCGTCCCCGATGTCCTCCCGCCACAACTCCGGCCGCTCGGCGATGAAGTCGCGCATCATCTGCGTGCATTCGGGGTCGTCCAGCAGCACGATCCGTACGCCGTGCCGGGCCAGCCGGTCGTGGCCGCCGTGGAAGATGTGGGCCTCGCCGATGACCACGTGCGGTCCATGGCGTCACCGTACGCCGGGCGGCACGCTCAGGGTGTGTCCTCGGGCCCGTCCGCCGCCTCGCGGTTCTTGCGGCGGAGTTCCTCCTCGCGGCGGCGCAGGTCGGCCTCCCAGTCCTTGAGCCGGGTCTCGTCCTGCTTGTTCTCGTCCTTGAGGGAGCGGAGGAACTCGGGGTTGTCGTCCGGGGCCACCCAGGTGGTGCGGTGGTTGCGGTGCCATTCCGAGGGTGTGGAGCCGTCGCCCGTGACCGGCCGCCGGGTCCTGCCGGCGACCAGCCAGGCGACCGGGCCGACCAGTACCTCGCCGAAGAGCAGGATGATGAGCACCCAGATGACCTTGGGCAGGCCGCGCACCTGCGATTCGGGGGTGTTCAGGCAGTCGATGAACGCGTAGATCCACAGTGCCAGCACCAGGAGGAACGGCAGATACCTGAGCATTGCGGAACCGAGCCCCCTGCGTGTGGCGGCGGGCCCTCGACGGGGCCCGGTGACCCGTCCAGGGTAGTGCGTACCCGATACTGGACGGCATGGCTTACGACGATCTTCGCTCGTTCCTGCGCGCACTGGAGCGGGATGGCGACCTCAAGCGCATCAAGGCCGAGGTCGATCCGTATCTGGAAATCGGCGAGATCGTGGACCGGGTGCAGAAGTCCGGTGGCCCGGCGCTGCTCTTCGAGAACGTCAAGGGCTCGGCGATGCCGCTCGCCATGAATGTCTACGGCACCGACCGCCGGCTGCTCAAGGCGCTGGGCCTGACGTCGTACGACGAGATCAGCAGCAAGATCGGCGGGCTGCTCAAGCCGGAGCTGCCGCACGGTTTCGTCGGCGTGCGCGAGGCGTTCGGCAAGCTCGCCGGCATGACGCACGTCCCGCCCAGGAAGGTCAAGGACGCGCCCGTCCAGGAGGTCGTGCTCCAGGGCGACGAGGTCGATCTGGACCGGCTCCCGGCGCTGTTCACCTGGCCCGAGGACGGCGGCTCCTTCTTCAACCTGGGGCTGACGCACACCAAGGACCCGGAGTCCGGGGTGCGCAACCTCGGTCTCTACCGCCTCCAGCGCCACGACAAGCGCACCATCGGGATGCACTGGCAGATCCACAAGGACAGTCGCAACCACTACCAGGTCGCCGCCAAGCGCGGGGAGAAGCTGCCGGTCGCGATCGCCTTCGGCTGCCCGCCGGCGGTGACGTACGCCTCGACCGCACCGCTGCCCGGGGACATCGACGAGTACCTCTTCGCGGGCTTCCTCCAGGGCAAGCGGATCGAGATGGTCGACTGCAAGACCGTGCCGCTGCAGGTCCCGGCCCACGCCGAGGTCGTCATCGAGGGCTGGCTGGAGCCCGGCGAGATGCTGCCCGAGGGCCCGTTCGGCGACCACACCGGCTTCTACACCCCGCAGGAGCCGTTCCCGGCGCTGACCATCGACTGTGTGACGATGCGTAAGCGGCCGCTGCTCCAGTCGATCGTGGTGGGGCGGCCGCCGACGGAGGACGGGCCGCTGGGGCGGGCGACGGAGCGGTTCTTCCTGCCGCTGCTCAAGATCATCGTTCCGGACATCGTGGACTACCACCTGCCGGAGTCCGGCGGCTTCCACAACTGCGCGATCGTCTCGATCGACAAGAAGTACCCCAAACACGCCCAGAAGGTGATGCATGCCATCTGGGGCGCGCACATGATGTCGCTGACCAAGCTGATCGTGGTCGTGGACGCGGACTGCGATGTCCACAACCTCCACGAGGTGTCCTGGAGGGCGCTCGGCAACACCGACTACGCCCGGGACCTCACCGTCGTCGAAGGTCCCGTCGACCATCTCGACCACGCCTCCTACCAGCAGTTCTGGGGCGGCAAGGCGGGCATCGACGCGACGAAGAAGTGGCCCGAGGAGGGCTATACGCGCGACGGGGGCTGGCCGGCGATGGTCGAGTCCGACCCGCGGACGGCGGCGCTGGTCGACCGCCGCTGGAAGGAGTACGGACTCTCGTGACCAGCGCATCCGCGGCGGTCCCGCAGCCGGGCCGGACCAAGGCGTTTCTGCGCCTGGTGATGATCGAGCACTCGGTCTTCGCGCTGCCCTTCGCCTATATCGCCTCGCTGACCGCGATGTACGAGCGGGACACGACCATCCACTGGGGCCTGCTGCTCCTCGTCACCCTCTGCATGGTCGGCCTGCGCACCTTCGCGATGGCCGCCAACCGCATCATCGACCGCGAGATCGACGCCCGTAACCCGCGCACCGCCCACCGCGAACTGGTCACCGGCGCGGTGTCCGTGAAGTCGGCCTGGACCGGCGCGGTGATCGCACTCGTCGTCTTCCTGGGCGCGGCAGCGCTGTTGAACCCCCTGTGCCTGGCGCTCGCGCCGCTCGCGGTGGTGCCGATGGTGGTCTACCCGTACGGCAAGCGCTTCACGAACTTCCCGCAGGCCATCCTCGGCCTCGCCCAGGCGATGGGACCGATCGGCGCCTGGATCGCCGTCACCGGGGCCTGGTCCTGGGAGGCGGTGATCCTCGGCCTCGCGGTCGGTGTCTGGATCGGCGGCTTCGACCTGATCTACGCCTGCCAGGACGTGGAGACGGACCGTGCGGTCGGGGTGCGGTCGGTCCCGGCCCGCTTCGGCATCCCGGCGGCGATCTGGGGGGCGCGCGGCTGTCACCTCGTCACGACGGGGCTCTTCGTCTGGTACGCGCTGGCGACCGGCGCCGGCGTGTTCTTCTGGCTGGGGCTGGCGATCGTGGCGGGGGCGTTCCTCTACGAGCACACGATCGTGAAGCCGCACGACCTCACCCGGCTGAACCGGGCGTTCTTCCAGGTCAATGGGTTCATCGGGATTGCGCTCTTCGTCTGCGCGCTGCTGGATCTGCTGGTGCGCGGGCTGACGGTCTGACCATGGCCGGCGGTCCGGGGGCCGAGGCCCCGCCGGGCGCCGCTCAGCCCTTGCTGAGCGGCCAGGCGATCAGCCGCGGGTAGCTCCACAGCTCGCCGCGGGTGGCCTTCACCGTGGCCATGATCGCGCAGACCAGGCCGGCTATGGCGTACGTGCCCATGATGGCGGCGACGGTCAGCAGCGGGACGGCCAGGCCGGAACTCTGGCGCTGGGATTCCGTGGCGACCGCGGCGAAGATGAAGGCGCTGCCGAAGTACAGCACCGCGCCGAGGGCCGCCATGACGGCCTGGGTGATGCCGAAGTTCAGCGCCTGGGTGGCGTGGTGGCGGACGTACGGATCGTGCTTGTGGCGTTCGTTGTTGCGGACGGACAACGGGAAGATCCACCCCACGAGCGCGCCCAGACCGCAGCACATCACCGAGCCGGCGGTGACGATCAGCAGGGTACCGAGATGGGCCCACATCGCGGGGCCCGTCGAGGCCGACGGCGGCTGGGCGCCGTAGCCGGTCTGCTGCGGGCCGGGGTAGTCGTAGCCGCCGGGCGCGCCGCCGGGCCAGCCCTGCTGCGGGGCTCCGTACGGCTGCTGCGGACCGCCGCCGTACGGTCCGTACCCGGGCTGGTGGTAGTCGGACATGGTCTGCTCACCCCGTATGCAGTGCTGCTGCGTAGGGAGGCCGCGTGGTGCGGGGCGTCGTGCCCGGCCCGCGGCTCCCGTTCGATTCCGAGGCTACGTGACGGGTCCGACAGTGGGCCCGGCCGTACCCTCCCTGGCGCGCTCGCGGAAGACGAAGGCCGCCAGCACTCCGCCGATCAGCCCGAACAGATGCCCCTGCCAGCTGATCTGGTTGTCCGTCGGCAGCGCGCCCCACAGGATCGAGCCGTACAGCGCGCCGATGACCAGGCCGATGCCGATGTCGAGGAGGGAGCGTTCGATGAAGCCGCGCACCAGGAGATAGCCGAAGAGGCCGAAGATGACACCGGAGGCGCCCGCGGTGTTGCTGTCCGGCGCGGCCGTGAACCAGACGCCCAGCCCGCTGGTGAGGATGATGAGCAGGACGACGGCGAGAAAGCGCCGCACCCCGCTGCGCAGCGCGGCGACGAAGCCGAGCAACAGCAACGGCAGGGTGTTCGCCGCGAGATGGCCGAAGCCGAAGTGCAGAAAAGCGGCGGGCACCACATCGGCCAGCTCGGCGGGCTCGCGCGGCTGGATCCCGAAGGAATCCAGGGCGCCCCCGCTGGCGGCGTCGACGCCCTCCAGCACCCACAGCAGGGCGACCCAGCCCAGCATCAGGAAGATCGCGGGCTTCGCGCGTGCTCTCATCTCCGGCCGTCCCTTCTCGTCCCCCGGTGGGGCGGCCCTCGGCGGGGCTCCGCGCGGGGCACACAGGTAAGAACGGCCGTGAGGGGGTCCACGGTTCCGCCGGATAGGCTCGATGCCGTGGAGTCGCCGCACAACAACACCAGCAAGGACCCCGGCCGGCGCCGTCCGTGGGTCGTGGGGATCTCCGGTGCGTCCGGGACACCGTATGCCGCGTCCGTCGTGCGCGGGCTGCTCGCCGCCGGGGAGGCGGTGGACCTGATCGTCAGCCGGGCGTCGCGGCTGACCCTGCTGGACGAGACCGGCATCGCCTTCCGGGATGCCCACTGGCGCGCCGACCTGCGGGAATGGCTGGCGCGGGGGGCGGACGGCAAGCCGTCGGCGTTCCCGGTGACGGAGGCGGACCTGGCGGACGTGCGGTACTGGCCGGCCGGGGATCTGGCCGCCGGACCCTCGTCGGGTTCGTATCCGGTGAAGGGGATGCTGATCGTCCCGGCGAGCACCGCATGCGTGGCCGGGGTGGCGCTCGGGCTGTCGAAGGACCTGCTGCAGCGGGTGGCGAGCGTGACGCTCAAGGAGCGGCGGCGGCTGGTGGTCGCGGTGCGCGAGACCCCGCTGAACGGTCCGACGCTGAAGCATCTGGTGACGCTGGACGAGGCGGGCGCCGTGGTGCTGCCCGCCTCACCGGCGTTCTATGCGGGAGCGACGCACATCCAGGATCTGGTGGACTTCGTCGCGGGCCGGGTGCTCGATGCGGCCGAGGTGCCGCACCGGCTGTACCGGCGCTGGGAGGGGGAGCTGCGGGGTGGCTCCAAGGAAGAGGAGGCCCCGGACGCTCCCTAGCGCTGCTTGGCTGCGGCGGCGCGCCCGAAGCGGCGCCGGGCCCGCGGTGCCGCGGCGCGGTGGGCACGTGAACGATTGGCCTGGTCCTGCAGCTCGCGCATGCGGGCGTAGGCCATCTCGATCGAGTACACGGTGACAACTCCTGGGATCGTCTTTGATCGTCCTGAAAGATTCGCAGGGTCTAGGCCCTGTATGCCTTAGATTCTACATGCAGAACCCGAAAATGCGTAAAGATTGGAAGGCTTGAGGGCATGGACGCGGTGGATAGGCAGCTCATCCAGGCACTTCGTGAGAACGGCCGGGCCTCGTACGCGGAGCTCGGCCGGCTCGTCGGCCTCTCCGGGCCCAGCGTCACGGACCGGATCAACCGGCTCGAAGCGGCGGGTGTGATCACCGGCTACCGCGCGACGGTCGACGCCGCCTCGCTCGGCCTCGGCGTCACCGCGCTGGTGGGCATCTCGCTGTCGGACGCCACCGACCACGAGGACGTCGCGCAGCGGCTGCGTGACCTCGAAGAGATCGAGGACTGCTGGTTCATCGCCGGCGACGACTCGTACATGCTCAAGGTGCGGGTGGGCGACGTGGACGGCCTGGAGCGCACCATCCGGCGGCTGTCCGGCACCAAGGGCGTCTCCCGTACGCGCACCACGATCGTGCTCTCCACCAAGTGGGAGAACCGCGTCGGCGAACTGCCGGAAGAGGCCGAGTAGCCCCCGGTCGCCGGGCGGCACACCGGGAGCGGACGGGCGCGCCAAGGGGGCCCCGTCCGCCTCTATTACGGGGGAGTACGCTCGTCGAAGCCCGTTTCCGGCTCCGAAACGGCACCGATACGGCAGAGACTGGAGGCGACGGATGGCTGCGTCGATGGATGTGGGCCTCAAGCGTGAGCTGGAGGCGAAGGTCCACGCCGGGGAGCGGCTGACCCGCGAGGACGGTATCGCCCTCTACGCGTGTGACGACCTGGCATGGCTGGGCGGCCTCGCCCATGAGGTGCGCACGCGCAAAAACGGCGACGTCGTCCACTTCAACGTCAACCGCCACCTCAACATGACGAATGTGTGCACCGCCTCCTGCGCGTACTGCTCCTTCCAGCGCAAGCCGGGCGAGAAGGACGCGTACACGATGCGGATCGAGGAGGCCGTCCGCCTCGCCAAGGCGATGGAGAACGAGAACCTCACCGAGCTGCACATCGTCAACGGTCTGCACCCGACGCTGCCGTGGCGCTACTACCCGCGCTCGCTGCGCGAGCTGAAGAAGGCGCTGCCGGACGTCTCCCTGAAGGCTTTCACCGCCACCGAGATCCACCACTTCGAGACCATCTCCGGGCTGACCGCGTCCGAGATCCTCGACGAGCTGATCGACGCCGGTCTGGAGTCGCTGACCGGCGGCGGCGCCGAGATCTTCGACTGGGAGGTGCGCCAGCACATCGTCGACCACCGCACCCACTGGGAGGACTGGTCGCGCATCCACCGCCTGGCCCACGAGAAGGGTCTGAAGACCCCTTCGACGATGCTGTACGGGCACATCGAGGAGCCCCGCCACCGCGTCGACCACGTCCTGCGGCTGCGTGAGCTCCAGGACGAGACCGGCGGCTTCCAGGTCTTCATCCCGCTGCGCTACCAGCACGACTTCGTCGACATGCAGGACGGCAAGGTCCGCAACAAGCTCCAGGCCCGCACGACGATGGCGACCGGCGCCGAGGCCCTGAAGACCTTCGCGGTCTCCCGCCTCCTCTTCGACAACGTCCCGCACATCAAGTGCTTCTGGGTCATGCACGGCCTGCAGACCACCCAGCTGGCCCTCCAGCACGGCGCCGACGACATGGACGGCTCGGTCGTCGAGTACAAGATCACGCACGACGCGGACAACTACGGCACGCCCAACAAGCTGACCCGCGACGATCTGCTCGACCTGATCCGCGACGCCGGCTTCCGCCCCGTCGAGCGCAACACCCGCTACGAGGCCATCCGCGAGTACCCGGGCCCGGACCCCGAGCGCCGTGAGTCGCCCCAGCCGATGCGCGTCTGAGCAGGCCGGGCCGCGGTTGTCGGTGGTCCGGCCGTGGTCAGTGGTCCGAGCGGGCCGGGGTCGCTGTCAGTGGCGGGAGTTAGGGTCCGGGTCATGAACGTGCGTTTCGACCTGGACCCTTCCGTCACCCCCGCTCTCCGCGACGGGATATGCGTGTTGTGGAGCGACGTCTCCAACGCCGACGGCGCCGTGGGCTTCGTCCCGCCGGTGACCCAGGACGACGTCCGGCCCGAGCTGCTGAGGCATCTGGCGTCGATGGCCGAGGGGCGCACGCGTCTGCTGGTGGGCCGCGATCCGGACGACCGGGTCGTGGCCGTCGCGTTCCTCACCCTCAACGACCACCGTCTGATGCGCCACTGGCTGTGGGTCTACACCGTCATGGTCCACCCGTCCGTCCAGGGCCGGGGGGTCGGCCGGGAGCTGATGGCCGCGGTCGCCGACGCCGCCCGCTCGCTCGACGGCATCTCCGGCATCCGGCTCACCTGCCGCGGCGGCACCGGCCTCAGTCGCTTCTACGCGTCCTGCGGATACAAGGAGGTCGGCCGGGTGCCCGGCGCGATCAAGGTCGCCGACGGTGACTTCCGGGACGACATCACCATGTGGCGGGAGCTGGGCTGAGGGACGGGGCCCATGTGAGCCCTGTGGGGACGGGCGCTGCGGCGGGGGCCGCGAAGATCGCCCGAAGCGCTGTGCTTGACTGGATGCAGACCCTTTAGGTTGCCGTTGAGGAGAAGGTCCCATCCGTGAGTAGCCACAACTTCGCCACGCTCCGCTACACCGCCCTTCGCATCGGCCTCTTCGTCGCCTCGTTCGCCGTGGTGTGGGTGCTGGCCTACCTCCACGTCATTCCGCTCGCCGTCGGCGCGTCCAACACCGTCTGGATGCTGCTGCTCGCCATCGTGATCTCCGCGCCGCTCAGCTTCGTGCTGCTGCGCAAGCAGCGGGATGCGATGTCCGAGCAGATCGTGGCCAAGGTCGACCGCCAGCGCGAGCGGCTCGCGGCCCACGCCGGCCAGGAGGACGGGCTGGGGTAACGGCCTGGGAGGCAGGCCTGCGGTCAAGGACCGCGGTGAAAGCCTGCGGTCAAGGACCGCGGTGGAAGCCTGCGATCAAGGACTGCGATGAAGGCCTGTGGTGAAGGCCTGCGGCCAAAAGGTCTGGACCTCTATGTAAGACGCCTCACAGTCGCCCGTCCCCGACCGGCGCCCGCCGTCATGGCTTGTGTTCCATGACCGGGCGCCTGTCGCGTTTTTGACGGGACGTCCGGTTCGGTGGCCTCTCCGGAAGTCAAAGATTTCCTTTGGGTTCCTCAAAGTTCAAGTGTTAATGTACGTGCCATGAAGATGGCAGCCGCGCCCCCGCCCCCCATGAGCACTCCGCTCGTGGCGCGCCTGCACGTCGATCTCTGCCGCTGTCTGTCCGCGGCCTGTTGCCGCCGCTGACCCTTCATCCAGCGGCCGGAGAACCCCCTCGCCCTCCGGGCGGGAGGCCCCCTGCTTCGAGCACCCTCGAACCGCTCCGCGGCCGCTCGACCTCCTGGCGCCCCGCGCCGCCTTCCGACGCCTGACCTGTCCCCGGAGTGTGTCCGTTGCCCACGTCTGCCGAGACCGCCGAGTCCTCACCGGCGCCTCAGACCCCCAAGTCCTCCCGCATACCCAAGGTCCCGTTCTGGGCCCAGATCCTGGCCGGCCTCGCCCTGGGCGTGCTGCTCGGCGCGATCGCCAAGAACGGTGACATCGGCTGGCTCACCGCCACGCTCCAGCACATCGGCGACCTCTTCGTCCAGCTGCTGAAGCTGGCCGTGGCCCCGCTGGTCTTCTTCGCGATCCTGGTGTCGATCACCAATCTGCGTCAGGTCAACAACGCCGCCCGGCTGGCCACCCGCACCCTGCTGTGGTTCATGGTCACCTCGCTGATCGCGGTCGCGATCGGCTTGGCGATCGGCCTGCTCACCCACCCCGGTGCGGGCACCGGACTGAGCCCCAAGGACGGCAAGCTCCCCGACCACGCGGGCTCCTGGATCGACTTCCTGACCGGCATCGTCCCCACCGACATCATCACGCCGTTCACCGAGCTCAACGTCCTGCAGATCGTCTTCATGGCCGCCGTCGCCGGCATCGCCGCGCTCCAGCTCGGCGAGAAGGCCGAGCCGGTCCTCGCGATCAGCCGCTCCGTCCTCGAACTGCTCCAGAAGGCCCTGTGGTGGGTCATCCGCCTCGCCCCGCTCGGCACCGTCGGCCTCATCGGCAACGCCATCGCGACCTACGGCTGGAACCTGATCGGCAAGTACGCGACCTTCACCGTCGACATCTACGCCGGCTGCGCCCTGGTGCTGTTCGGCGTCTACCCGCTGCTGCTGTCGACCGTCGCCAAGGTCAACCCGCTGCAGTTCTTCCGCGGCGCCTGGCCGGCCATCCAGCTGGCCTTCGTCTCCCGCTCGTCGGTCGGCACCATGCCGGTCACCCAGCAGGTCACCGAGCGCCTCGGTGTGCCGCGCGAGTACGCCTCCTTCGCGGTGCCGTTCGGCTCGACGACCAAGATGGACGGCTGCGCCTCGATCTACCCGGCGATCGCCGCGATCTTCATCGCCCAGATCTTCGACGTCCACCTGGGCATCGGCGACTACCTCCTGATCGTCTTCGTCTCCGTCATCGGCTCCGCCGCCACCGCCGGTCTGACCGGCGCGACGGTCATGCTGACACTGACCCTCTCCACCCTGGGCCTGCCCCTGGAGGGCGTCGGCCTGCTGATGGCCATCGATCCGATCCTGGACATGATGCGCACGGCCACCAATGTTGCTGGCCAATCGGTATGCACGTTGCTCGTCGCTGCGCGTGAGGGAATCCTCGATCGCGAGGCGTACAGCGGAGCCAAGAGCATCAGCGTGGACGCGGCTACTGCTGGTGACGCGGAGGAGAAGGTCTCCGTGTCGGCCGCTGCATAGCCTGAGATGGTCTTCAGACTGCGCCCCGGGCTTCTTGAGGTCGGGGCGCAGTCTGCGCGCTGTGGCAAGAAGTTGGCGTTCCCGGCCAGTTGCCCGTTACTGAGACACGCTCCTAGGATCCGCCAGCCGCGTCCCCACCCACCCTCACAGGCAATACACCCAGTACTCCAGTCAGAAAACGTTGCCTGAGCTGGCTATTTCGTCGTTCGGCCGAGTCGGGGCTCCGTAGCCCGACGGTTGCGGAGCTCCGACCCTCGGCGCTGGGGCCCTATGAGGAGCCCCAGGATCAGGGCCCTCCATGCCCCCACCCGGGGGCCCGGGTGCGCCGGGAGTGCCAGGAGCATCGGGGGTGCCGGGGGCACCGCGTCCTGGGAGGACCGCACCTGGCAGGACTTGGGAACCCGAACACGACAGCATCGTGTTCTTCCGGCCCTCCGCCTGGCACGAGGTACGGAAAGTGAGCTGCCTGACCAAGCAGCCCGCGAACAGCCGTTTCGCCATCAACGGCCGGCTGGGCAGCCCTGCTTGAGAACCCTCGCCGAGTAGCCCGAGCCGACACGAACATCCCGGGCGGGAGACCTGGGCCGGGAGGTCCCTGGCTGCGGCTGAGCCGGGGCTGCGGTGCTAGCAGGGGCCGCAGCCGATTACGGCCAGTTCGCCGGGTCCGGCGAAGCCGGGTGTCGAGCTGATGACGGTGTTGGTGGCGGTGTCGATCACCGAGAGGAGGCTGGTGGTGTAGTCGGTGACGTACACCCGGCTGCCGTTGGGGCTGATCGCCACGCCCCAGGGGTTGGTGAAGCCGGGGATGGTGGCGATGACGGTGTTGGTGGTGAGGTTGACCACCGACACCGTGCCGCTGTCGTAGTTGGTGATGTAGGCCCTGGTGCCGTCAGGCTTCAGGGCGATGTTGTTGAACAGGCCTGACCCGGGGCCGGGGATGGTGGCGGTGACGGTCTCGGAGGCAGTGTCGATCACGGAGAGTGTGCCGTCGCCGCCGTTCACCACGTACGCCTTGGTGCCGTCGGACGAAAATGCCACACCCCACGGAAGGTTGCCGACCGCGATGGTGTTGGTGATGGTGTTGGTGGCGGTGTCGACCACCGAGACCGAGGTGCTGAGGTTGTTGGTGACGTAGGCCTTGGAGCCGGCCGGGTTGAGTGCGATCTCGACCGGGTTGACGCCGAAACCGGTGATGGTGTTGGTGATGGTGTTGGTGGCGGTGTTGATCACCGAGACCGAACTGCCATTGACGTTCACCACGTAGACCTTGGAACCGTCGGGGCTCACCACGACGCCAATGCAGTTCGAGGCTCCGGGGATGGGGATGGTGGCGATGACCGTGTGGGTGGTGAGGTCGATCACCGAGACCGAACTGGGGGTCACGCCATTGTTCTGGTTCGTGACATAGGCGCGCGGCATGGTCGGTGAGACCGCGACCCGCCATGGGTTCGGCCCTACCCCGATCGTGCCGGTGATCGTCAGGGTCTGGGGGTCGAAGAACGACAGGGTGTTGTTGTTCCAGTTGGGTACGGCGAGTTCGCACGTCTGGTAGGTGTAGTTGACCGCGTTGCTGGTGCCGCCAGGGGTGGTCACGGTGACCGGTACGGTGCCGGTGCCGGGCGGGGCGACTGCCGTGATCGTGTTGTCGTTGACCACGCTGAAGCTGGTGGCGGGGTGGGGGCCGAAGCTGACCGCGGTGGCGCCGGTGAACCCGGAGCCGTTGATCGTGACGGTGTTTCCGCCCGTGGTCAGCCCGCAGGTGGGTGAGATCGAGGTGATGACGGCCGGCGGTGCGGGGTGGCCGACGTAGATGTAGGGGAAGCCGTTGCTGGTTCCGTGGGAGGTGGTGACGGTGACCGGGATGATGCCGACACCGGGCGGCACGACGGCGGTGATGATGTTGTCGGAAACCACGACGAAACTGGTGGCCGAGGTGAGGCCGAAGCGCACGACCGTGGTGCCGCTGAAACCGGAACCGAGAAGGGTCACCTGGTTTCCGCCGGTGGTAGGGCCGATGGGCAGGACGACCGCCAGCAGCGCCGGGGACCCGAAACCAAGGAACGCGGCCGCTTGCGGCATCGCGCTCAGAGCCGCCGCGTCAGGAAGCTGGGGAGCCGGCCAGGGTGAAGAGTTCGCTGTCATGAGAAGCCCTTCCGCGGAGACCTGCGTGGGCTGCTGCGCTGCGTCCCGCTGATGAAAGAAGAGCCACCCCAGTCCCAGGGCATTCACGGCACACGAGCCTGACCGGCATCGAGGGCTGCGAGTCCCCGGAAAGGGATGGGCAGCCCACCGTATGGATTGGCATACTGGATGCGTCGACAACCAGCAGGGAGCCAGGGCCTGCACACGGCCTCACCCCTATGGCGCAGCGCGAAGCTGTCGACGGTGGTAACGCCGTTCCGAGCTGACACGGCTCCAGGACCTTGATCTTGGTGACGCCGAGACTCCGGCCCGAGGAGTTCCTGAGGAATCTCTCACGCTGCCCGCTTGAGCGGTCTGCATCGCGTTCGGCTTGCTTGATCCGCTCGGCCCCTCGTACTGGGCGGGCTCTCCTCGGTACGGTCCTGGTCGTGTCCGGCGCACGTGGGTTGGTCGCCATAGCGTGCGCCGGTTGATCGCGCGCGACTAGGGGAGCTGGTTCGGGCATGGCGGTTGACGCTGCTCGGGGTTCGGAAGAGGGGTTCACGTCGGCGGGGGCGGCGCGGGTGATGGCCTCTGCGTGCCGGGCTGCGGGGCTCGATGACAGAGGGGCGGAGCTGATCCGCTTCGGGAGAACGGACTGTTTCGGCTGAACTCGGGCGCCGGTGATCGTCCGCGTGGCGCGTGGTGAAGAGTGGCTACCTAAAGCTCGTACAGAGGTGGCCGTTTCGCGGTGGTTGCAGGGCGAAGGGCTCCCTGCTGCTCGCATCGTCGAGGGCTTGGAGCAACCTTTCCTGATAGACGGCCACCCCGTGACCTTCTGGCATCTGATTGTTGAGGGTGACCGGAAGGCTACGTACGGGGAGCTGGGCTGCATGCTGCGCGACCTTCACGCTCTGACTGTCCCCGCCGGCCTTGAGCTGCCGTCGTTCGATCCCTTCGATAAGCAGGAACTGCGCTTGGACCGCGCCGTGATCCCGCACGATGACAAGCTCTTCTTGCGGAAGCGGTGGCGGGAGCTACGGGACAAGTTCAACGACCTGAGGTTCGAGACCCCCAAGGGGCCCGTGCACGGTGACGCTCACGTGCAGAACCTCATGATGGACGATCAAGGGCAGGTGATCCTGATCGACTTCGAAGCCTTCTGCTTCGATCACCCGGTGTGGGATCTGATGGTCACGGCCGTGGAACACCACAGCCTTGGGTGGCAGACCGATGAGCAGTACGCAGACTTCGTGACCGCGTACGGGCGGGGCCTCTACGACTGGCACGGGTACGAGACGCTCCGCGGCCTCCAGGAGTTCGGCATGACGACGTGGCTCATGCAGAACGTGCAGGAATCTGAAGACACCGCAGCCGAGTACCGACGCCGCATCACCGGCCTCCGGAATGACGACGGACCTCGGGACTGGCGCCCCCGGTAACTGCTACTCGTCGTCCAGGCGGGCAAGGGCGTCCCGTACCTGGTCGTGGAAGGCTGCGACGGACGGGTTGCCCAAGTGGATGCTGACCTCCTGCTGGAAGTCGGTGACGTAGCGCTGGAAGCGGGACGACTGGAGTGTGTCCCCGCTGTCGACCGCGAGGCTGGCGGTCTCCACGGCGGCTTCCAGCTCGCCGTTCAGCAGCTGGCTTTGGGAGAGGACCATCCGGCAGAACCCGAGGGTGCGGGCGTACTTGGGGTCGGTGTCGTCGACCGCTCGTTGTGCGGCCTCGATCGACTCGCGGCGCATCTTCAGGTCGCGGAAGCAGTGGCAGAGTTCGCCCATGAGTTCTGCTGAGTCGAAGTAGCCGAGCCATTCCGGGTCTTCGCCTGTGTCGGCTCGCTCGAAGTGGCGTTCTGCCTCGTTCATGGCTCGGCCGGCGCCGATGGTGTCGCCTGTGTTCGCGTAGGCGCGAGCCTCCATCGCTGAGTAGTTCGCCATCGCGCGTGGGGTTGCTCGGCCCTTGGCTCCCTCGACGGCGGCGCGGGCGAGCTGGATTGCCTGGGCGTGGTTGCCGAGACAGTTCGCCTGATGGCTGAGGTTGCCGAGAATGCGGGCGCCGAACATGCGGTCGTCGATGACCTGGGACATGCGTAACGTCGAGGTCAGATAGCGGTGTGCGAGAGCGCGGTTCCCGGAGTCGTATGATCAGCTGGTTGCTCGACGGGGTTTCCGCCCGTTCCTCGGCGAGGCCGTCCAGCATCGACAGGACGTCGGGCACTGTGCTCGGGTATCCGGCGGGTGGTGGAGCTGTGGGCTCCGGCTGAGCGAAGAATCCGAGATCGTCGGGCGCGATCCGTCGGTTGAGCTTGGCGCTGAGTACGTCCGCCATGATCGCGGCCGTGCTCGGCTGGATCCCTGCGCCGTCCCGCCATCGCTGTACGGAGACATATGTCGTACCGAGGTTGGTGCCGCGTTGCTCAGCGGCGTCCTTCATGTGTTTTGCGAGGCCTTTGTTCGAGACCTTCGCTTCGTCCATGGCTGCGATCAGTTGCGCGTTCGGCTCTCGGTTCATGCTCCCCTGCCAACCCGAGAATGACGGCGAATGTTCATCGTGGCACAGGTCACTGACATAGGGGGTTCATCTGTGAACCCCCTTCGTACCCAGCGGTGTTCACATGAACCCCCGGGTGAACGCTCCCGCTTCCCGATGGCCTGCCCTTGACTGTTTTCACGGCAGCGGGGTCGCCCTGTCGGTAACCGGAGGGAATGCGATGAGCGTTCGGAGGATGGATCGTTCTGCCGTGAATCCACTGGTGACGGCTCTTCCATATGGCGCCACGCAGTTGGAGCAGTTCCGGTCTCCGCCAGGGAGAAGATCCTGGACCGGGATGCGTACAGGGGCGCCACGAGCATCACGCCGCCCGCGGCAGACGCCGAGCCTGCGGAGCAGAAGGTGACGCTCGCGGACCCGGTGGCCGCCGGCTAGCGGTACCGGTAACGACGCCCGCTCTCCCGGCTGTTGGTCTGTGCTGCTTTCGGCGGCCGGTCGGGGAGGGATGACGGCGCCCCGGCCTTGACGTTGGCCCCTGGGGAATCAGGGCCAGGGCGGCGGTGTGGGTGGTGGGCTTCGCCCTCAGCCCGTCGCCGCTCCCGTATGGGCCAGGATCGCGGCGGCCAGCGGTCCTTGGACGGCGGGCGGCAGCGCGTGCCCCATTCCCGGGATCTCGACGAGCCGCGCGCCCCGCACGCACTGGGCGAGGTGCTGGGGGTGCGGCGGCGGGAAGACCGGGTCGGCGGGTGCGCAGACCACCAGCGCGGGCGCCTCGTTCGTGGCGAGCTGCTCGGTGCGGAGCATGCCGTCATGCTCCGCACGGCCGTGCGCGGTGCCCGTGCGGTGGTGCCCCGTGTGCGCGAGGACGCGGTGCTCCAGGGCCCGGAAGTGCTCCGTGTCGAAAGGGAGTTGGTCACCGGCGAGTACCCGCCAGTGTTCGATCCGGCGCGCCACTTCGGCCGCCGGCCCGTGATCCTCGCCGGGCCGGGACCACAGTTCCAGGACCTCGGGTGCGATGCCCGGGAGTTCCTCGGCCGGCACCGTCCGACCGTCCGGGCGGGTGTAGGGGGTGGTGCTGAGGGCGCTGGTGCTGATGAGAGTGGCGCTGAGGCATCGGTCGGGGTGGTCCGCCAGCACCATCTGGGCCAGCATGCCGCCCAATGACATGCCGACGATGTGCGCCCGGCCGATGCCTAGCCCGTCCAGGACGTCGATCACGTCCGTGGCCAGATCGGCGATCCTGTAGGGCTGCTCCTCGAAGGACCACGTGGAGCGACCGGTGTCGCGGTGGTCGTAACGGATGACCCGGTGACGCGTGGCCAGCGCGTCGACCAGCGGCTCCGGCCAGCCGACGCCGGTCGCCTGGGCGCCCATGACCAGCAACAGCGGGGGCGCGTCGGCGGGACCGCGCTGCTCGGTCCATAAGCGGACGCCCGGCGCGGCGTCGATGAACTGCTGCATGGGGCTGTCCTCCGGATAGGTGGCTCAAGGCAACGTGGCGATACGTATCGTCTCGTCATGCGCGGGAACGCGTCAAGTAGACGGGAACGCGTCAAGCAGGCGGAGGCGGGAAGCGAAGATCGTAAACTTACTTTGCAGTAAAGGGGCGGGATGGAGGGACATTCAGGGTGGGAGCTGTGAAGAGCAAGAGGGTGCCGCGCGCGGTCCGGGAGCAGCAGATGCTGGACGCCGCGGTGCTGACGTTCGCACGGCGTGGATATCGGGCGGCCTCGATGGACGAGATCGCTGTACTGGCCGGGGTTTCCAAGCCGTTGGTCTATCTGTACCTGAATTCGAAGGAAGACCTGTTCAGCGCGGTGATCCGGCGGGAGTCGGAGTCGTTGGTGGCGGCGGTTTCGGCGGGCGTCGAGCCGGGGGAGAGCGCCGACCGGCAACTGTGGGGCGGCCTGCGGGGGTTCTTTGCGTACACCGCCGAGCATCCTGATGGCTGGGCCGTACTCCACCAGCAGGCCAGGACGCAGGGTGAGCCGTTCGCCCACGAAGTCGCCGTGGTGCGGGGAGAGATCGTCGAGTTCGTCACGGAGTTGCTGGGTGCAGCCGCAAAGGAAGCGGGCTGCGTCGGTGCGCTGGCCGAACGGGAAGTGGCCGGGCTCGCCCACGCCCTGGTCGGCGCCGCCGAGTCGCTTGCCGAGTGGGCCAATTGCCGTACGGGCGAGGGTGCTTCGGGGGAGTGGGGGCGCCCGTCGGCGAGGGACACCGCGGCGACGATGATGAACGTCGTCTGGGCCGGTCTCGGCCGGATGATGGGCGGGGAGCGGTGGATGCCGGACGAACTCGCCGACTGTGAGGGCCGGTTCGGCGTCAGGGGGTGACGCGGCCCGGTGCGCGGCGGTCGACGGTGTGCCGTGGTCGACGGTGCGCCGCGCGCCGGGTAGTCGAGTGATGTGGGGGGGTGCCTGGCGGGGGGCGGTCCTCGGCGGGGGTGTGGCCGGTCCGCGTCAGGCGCAGGGCAGGCCGTTCGTGACCTGGAACCGTGGTCCGTGGGGTGAATTGGTGAAGGTGTCGCGCGACCATTGGCCGGCTCCCGGTCCTCACATAAATTGACCTCGAAGTAAGGTTACCGTCGGGTCAGGAGCTGGGTCGCAGATGAGTGCCACGGTTCCCCCGACGGGAGCGAGTCGGTCGCCGTGGGGCGTTGGCGCCGTGGTCCACCCGTCTCAACGTGCCTGGGTCTGGGCGGTGTTGGGGTCGATCGAGGCCGACACCGCGATGACGCCCGGTAGTTCGACGTCGCTGCTGCGGGCGGGGCTCGGTGGCCCTCAGAAGACGGCCACGCCAGACCAGTTACCTGCCGTGGCCTGTCCCGCGTCCGTGTCTGGGGCTGTTTCCGGGCCCGTCCTGTCTCCGTGCCCGTGCCCGCGCCCGCGCCCGTGGCCGGAACGGTGACCGCTACGACGCGCAGGCGTCCCGGCCACGGGCGCGGGCGCGGGCACGGGCACGGAG